>JAHDDQ010000004.1 GCA_020629275.1 Tenacibaculum sp.
AATACTTCAGAAACCACACGTACTGTATATGGACAGTCTTCAGTAATCATTCCTTTTAATGCTCGCCAAGTTACCATGTCCAACCTCACGACGAGAAGTACCTCTTAATGGGCGAGCCTCTCCTGTACAAAATGGTGGAAAATTATAGTGTAAATAGAATGTTTCTTCACCTTCGTAAGATGGCATATCTATTTGGTTTGCTTCTCTTGAAGTTCCTAATGTAACAGTAGCTAATGCTTGAGTTTCTCCACGAGTAAATATAGATGAACCATGTGTAGATGGTAAGTAGTCTACTTCACACCAGATAGGTCTGATATCCGTAGTTTTACGTCCGTCTAAACGTAAGCCTTCTGCTAATGTTAATTCACGAACAGCATTTTTTTGTGCTTTATTGAAATACTTTCCAACTAAATCACCAAACTCTTCAATTTCTTCTTCTGTAAATGAAGCAATAATTTCTTCTTTTACTTCAGAAAAAGCTAAACCTCTTTCTTTTTTAGAAGTCCCTTTTTTTGCAATTTCATAACACTTTTGATATGCAGCATCATGAATTTTTTGTGCTAATTCTTCATCTTCTCTTTCAGGATCGTATTCACGAGTTTCTTTTTTACCAAAAGCTTCAGCCAAACGTACTTGAGCAGCACATTGAACTTTAATAGCCTCGTGAGCAAATTTTATAGCATCTGCCATTTCTTCTTCAGAAATCTCATCCATTTCACCTTCAACCATCATTACAGAATCAGCAGAAGCACCAATCATCATGTCGATATCAGACTCAGCTAATTGTGCTCTATTTGGGTTGATTACAAATTCTCCATTTACTCTAGCTACACGTGCTTCAGATATAGGAGTTTCAAAAGGAATATCACTTAATTGAATTACTGTAGAAGCAGCTAAACCTGCTAAGGCGTCAGGCATTACATTTTCATCATGAGACATTAATTGAATCATAACCTGTGTTTCCGCATGATAGTCTTTAGGAAATAATGGGCGCAAAACACGGTCTACTAAACGCATTGTTAATACTTCACCATCACTTGGTCTTGCCTCTCTTTTAAAGAACCCTCCTGGATAACGACCTGCAGCTGCAAATTTTTCTCTGTAATCTACTGTTAAAGGTAAAAAGTCAACATCAGATTGTTTGTAGTTAGAAACGACAGTACATAACAACATTGCTTTCCCCATCTGAACAACAACTGAACCGTGTGCTTGTTTTGCTAATTTACCGGTTTCTAATGAGATGGTTCTTCCATCTCCAAGGTCTATGACCTCTCTAAATACTTTTGGAATCATAAAATTTAATTCTAATTTTTTTAAAATTGTTTGTTGTTGTTGTATTGTTGTTTTTCCAATGGAAATTCAAAATTGCTGTTACTAATTTTGAGTTTTTTAAAATATATTTAGTTTGTTAGGCTGAATATAAGTGTTTTATAATAAAAAAAAGAGGCACGTTTATAGAGCCTCTTTTGTTGAAATTATTTTCTAATTCCTAATTCTTTAATAATCGCACGATATCTATTGATATCTTTTTTCTTTAGATAATCTAGTAAGCTTCTACGCTTACCAACCATCTTTACTAATGAACGCTCTGTGTTAAAATCTTTGCGATTTTTCTTTAAGTGCTCGGTTAGGTGATTAATTCTAAAGGTAAATAAAGCAACTTGAGCTTCAGCAGTTCCTGAATCGTTTGCTCCTTTACCGTGTTTTGCGAAAATTTCTTGTTTTAATTCTTTTGTTAAATACATACCAATATTATTTAAATGATTTTAATGTACCAATGATTTTTTCATTGAAGTTGCAAATGTACAATTATTTTTTTAACAGAGGAATTTTAAGTAAGTATTAAGAATATGTTTTAAATACAAAGGAAGTTAATGCTATCAAATTGAGATATCCTACAATACGCTATATATTATTGTGAAATTTTATATAAGCTATTGTTTTCTTGAGAATGAGTTATGTAGTATAGCTAATGACTAACTGTAATTTAAAAAAGATAAATATTGAAATGATTGGTTCAGAATAAGATATTTAAGACAGATTTAATAATATTCATGTCGTGTTTTTTATTTGGAAGAAAGTGAAATAGCTATAAGATGTATATGGTGTGATAGAATTATGAAATTATCGCTAATTAAATATAAAATAGGTTATGGTATGGTTATTGCTGTATTAAGTTAGGTGAAAATTATTAAGAATGTTCTTAATAATGTAACTGAAATAATATAGATAATTATAATAAATTTTTGAAATATAGCAGTGCTATAGGTATTGCATGAAGTTCTAAAGAGGTCTTTTCACAGAAAGACTTTTTTAATTGGGGATTTATAATAAAAAAAGCCAGCAAATGCTGGCTTTTTTTTATGCTCTTATAGGTTGATTCTGTATGAGATCTATATATAAATTAACTTGTTTTTTCAAATCTTTACGTTCATAAATAGCATCTAAGAATCCGTGTTCTAAAACAAACTCTGAACGTTGGAAACCTTCTGGTAATTCTTTTCCAGTGGTGTCTTTTACCACTCTAGGTCCTGCAAAAGCAATTAACGCATTAGGTTCAGCAATATTAATATCTCCTAACATTGCAAAAGATGCTGTTGTACCTCCAGTAGTTGGATCAGTACATAAAGAGATGTAAGGGATTTGTGCATCAGCTAACTGTGCTAGTTTCGCTGAGGTTTTTACTAATTGCATTAACGATAACGAAGCTTCCATCATTCGTGCACCTCCTGATTTTGAAACCATTAAAAAAGGTAAGTTTTTCTCGATCGCATAATCAATTGCACGTGCAATCTTTTCTCCTACTACACTTCCCATAGAACCGCCAATAAAAGAAAAATCCATACAAGCGATTACGATATTTCTTCCTAATGATTTTCCGACAGCAGTTCTAACTGCGTCATTTAAACCTGTTTTTTGTTGTGCACTTTTCAAGCGTTCAGGATACTTCTTAGTGTCTTCAAACTTTAAAGGATCTTTTGAAGTAAGTTTTTCGTTTAACTCAGTAAATTCATTATTGTCAAAAAATAATTCGAAATACTCTTTACTTCCAACTCTAACATGATAGCCGTCTTCTGGACTTACATATAAGTTTTTCTTTAATTCATCGGTATCGATAACTTTACCGCTAGGAGTTTTGTACCACAAACCTTTTGGTGTGTCTTTCTTCTCTTCAGTAGGAGTATGAATTCCCTTATCTTTTCGTTTAAACCAAGCCATAATTAGTTTATATATTGTTTGTTATATGTCTACTTTAAAATATTCTAACTTTAAAATAATAATAAGTCAGAAGTACAAATGTAAAAGTTTTTTCTTTAAGAAGTTATTTAAACTTCTGCGATTCTAAAGATATAGCCTCATCAGTAAATTTTTCTTCGTCTAAAATAAATTTTGAGTGTTAGTAGGATATAGGAAATGATGAAAAATGAAAGCTTTTATCAAATATGATATGGATCATAACGAATATAGATTGATAATTTTTTTTATTAATAAAGAAGGCTACTATTGTAAACTAACTAAGTTAAAATGAAGAAAAATTTAAAGTTAAGTTTTAGTGCTTTATTTCTATGTATTCTTATTTCTTGTAATAGTAAACAAGCTAAAATAGAAGCGTATGAAGCTGAAATTACACAATTAAAAGAAGAGTTATCTATTGAGAAATCTAATAATAATGCATTAAAAATTGATAACAAAACACTCAAAAGACATTCAAAAGTATTAGAGGATAATCAAAGTTTTGTAGACAATAACTTTTGTGTGTCTAAAAGTGTAGCTGATTCTTTCTTAGATGGACAGTTGAAATTTATTTTAGATAAAGAAAAGTTTGTTGACAAAACTATTGAATTATCACGTTTCAAAGAAGATAGTTTTTTTCAAGTATATAATAATTTTTTTTATTTCACTTATTTCGGCGAAACAGAAACTGTGAATTCTGAACTGGATTTTTTACATTATTCAATGCATAAGTTCGATAGAAGCTCAGCAAATATTAGGAGCTTTTTTGATAAAAAAATCGTAGTATATATTGCAAAGCAAATTAAAAAGAGCAAAGTTTACAGGGAGTCTGGCTTAGAGCCTAGGATTAAAAATATATTGGCTACTTATGAAGATTCTGAAACCAATGCTGATTATTTTTTAAACTTATATAATAAGTTTAGTTCTAAAGAATGGAGCTGGGATGAAGAGTACTTGTTAGCATTACCTAGTGAGACTATGAAAACAGACATAACAGAATTCTATGGAGAAGAAATAGACGCACAGAAAGTTTTTGATAGTTATGGTTTTTGGGCTAGAAGATTTCACGAAGGAAATGCAGAAACAGTATATACAATATTAAAAGAGTTTGAGGATAACATTGAAAAAGAAGAAGGAATAGATGCTAAAGGATGATGTATTTATTAGAGTAGTATTATTAAAAACAAAAAGCATTCTAAACTATATCTTTAGAATGCTTTGTTGATTAAATTTTATCTAGTTTATAATGTGTTTATGTTATTTAAATCTTCAAAAGCTTTTATGAGTCTAGTCTTAAAAGTTTGTTCTCCTTCACGTAACCATTTACGAGGGTCGTAATATTTTTTATTAGGAATATCATTTCCTTCAGGATTACCAATTTGTGTTAGTAAATAGTCTTTCTTTTCAAGTACATAATCACGAACACCTTCATTAAAAGCATATTGTAAATCTGTATCAATGTTCATTTTAATAACACCGTATCCTATAGCTTCTCGTATTTCTTCTAAAGTTGAACCAGATCCACCGTGAAAAACAAAATCGATTGTGTTTTCTGCAACGTTATATTTTTCAGAAATATATTCTTGAGAATTTTTTAAGATTTTTGGAGTTAACTTTACATTACCAGGTTTATAAACACCATGAACATTACCAAAAGCTGCAGCAATTGTAAATTGATCACTAACTTTTGATAACTCCTCATATGCGTATGCTACTTCTTCAGGCTGTGTGTACAACTTAGAGCTATCTACATCTGTATTGTCAACACCATCTTCTTCACCACCAGTTATTCCTAGTTCAATTTCTAAAGTCATTCCCATTTTACTCATTCGAGCTAGGTATTCTTTACAAATTTCTATATTTTCTTCTAAAGGTTCTTCTGATAAATCAATCATGTGAGAACTATATAAAGACTTTCCTGTTTCCTTATAAAATGCTTCACTCGCATCTAGTAAGCCATCAATCCAAGGAAGTAATTTTTTTGCAGCATGGTCGGTGTGTAAGATAACTGGAATTCCATAAGCTTCAGCCATCAAATGGATATGTTTTGCACCAGCAACAGCACCAGCAATAGCAGCTTTTTGATCTTCATTTGACAGACCTTTACCTGCATTAAATTGCGCACCTCCATTAGAAAATTGAATTATTACAGGAGCATTTACTTCTTTAGCTGCCTCTAAAACTGCATTTATAGTGTTTGATCCTACTACATTTACAGCAGGCAAAGCAAAAGACTTTGCTTTAGCAAGTTTAAAAATCTCTTGAACTTCTTTTCCTGTGGCAACTCCTGGTTTAATCATTTTTTAAAATATTTTAGTTGTTGTTGATTTTGAAAAACAAATCTACACTTTTTTAGATAAGTGTATAAAATTTTTAAGGTAAAGTGTCTTTTTAAAAAGGATAATTAATTCCAATATTATAAACAGCATTTGAGAAATTAAAATTTCTAAACCATCTATTACCTGTTAAATAAGGTTCCCTAGCTTTGAATCCTAAATCCAAACGAGCGACTAAAAATTTAAAATCATAGCGAATACCAAAACCAGACGCAATTGCAATATCTGTAATGGATTTTAAATTTTTAAATTTAGACTCTTCATCTACTGAAGAAGAATTGGTGATGTCCCAAATATTTCCAGCATCAACAAAAATGGCACTTTTTAAGTTTCCAGCGATATCAAACCGATATTCAAAAGAGGATAAAAACTTTAAACTTCCTATGTTATATTCTAAACCAGGAGGTCTTCTACCTGGACCCAAATCATAAGTTCTCCAGGCTCTAATATCGTTAGATCCTCCGGCGAAATAGCTTCTAGAGAAAGGAATGGTAGATTGATTATAAGTAATTATGGCTCCTAAAAAAGTTCGGTGAGCTAAAACATTATTATCACCTAAATCCCAAAATTTTTTGTATTCTAAATCAGTTTTAAAGTATTGTGCTACTGGTATCTTGAAAACGGTGGCTTGTCCACTTTGATTTTTTTGCTTTGAAAGCAATCCCATAACATTTCCAGAATTTGCAATCCTAGCACTGAAGTAAGAGAAGTTAGCGTCTTTAATATTCTCTTGATTGTTATAAGTAAAAGTATATGCTATTTCAGGAATTAAGAAGTCAGAAGTAATTATTCCGTATCTATTAATTATGTTCGATAAGGAAGTTAAGTCAGAACTGCTTAAGTTATTGGCATTATTAATTATGATATTTGCATAATCTGTTATAGCATTAAAATTACCAGGAATATTTTCAGGAACTTGAATGTTTGGAATCACATTTCCACCTATAGATATTAGTTTTCTATATTCTGAACTATATATATTGAAGTAATTACCTACATTTAAATTTCTAATATATTGTGCATTTAACAACTCTAACTGAATGGACTTTGTACGACTGAACTGCCATTTATAGTCTACACCCAATGATATATTTTGTTTATCTAGTGCAATATTTCTTTGAATGCTTAAACCTGTGTAAAAAGATGTTCGAGGTACAAGTTTATGTAATCCAAAAGGAGCCATAAATCTCGGGACTTCAAGGGAAATGTTACTACCTAATTCCCAACCAGGACCGTTTCTTGAATTAAAATAAGATCCTAGCATGGAAAATTTGAAAATTTCAGCTCCTTTAAATGTATTTCGATTAGTAATCGAGAATTTTGCCGAAATATCAAAATTTCGAATGTTAGATCGAGATAACTCGGTTTCTAAACCAATCGTATATTTTTCAATAGGAGTTAAAAAAATATTAGCATTTAATAGTTCATCGCTATTTTTTACTTCTGTATAACGAATAGATGTTGTTTTGAAATTCCGTAGACCTCTCAAATGAGTTTGAGTCAGCGTTCTTAAAGAATCAGTATATATTTGTCCAGGTTTTAAAAATATGGATTGAGAAAGATATTTAGGATTGTATCGTAATTTTTTACGCGCAAAAAAGTTTATCTTTCTAAAAGATACAGAATCTTTATAAGGCTCGTTTCTAGTGTTGTACGAATAATCGGTGTAAATATTTATAGTATTGATTTTTTGAGTTTTGAAAGGCTTAGAAATATAACTTCCATCTTTTTCAATTAATCGATCTAAAACACCTAATTCTACATTAGTTTTTCTGTAGTCATTTAAGGTGTCGTTAACAAATTCAATATAGTTTTCATTGAAATGAAAAATCCCTTTATTTCTGTACAGTTTCACCAAGCGATCAGCTTCTTTAATGAAATCGTTATTTTTATATTGTTTTCCTCTTTTCAGAAAGCTTTTACCAGCATGTTCTTGATAAATAGAATCTAAAACTTTTGAACGTATATTCGTTCTTATAGTATCAATAAAAGAAGGTTCACCTTTTTGAATAGTATAGGTAATAGCGCCTTTCTTAGTATCAATTTCTTCTTTTTTGAACGATACTTTCGAACGAAAATAGCCTTCAGTGAAGAAATAAGTTTTTATTTTTTTTGCTGTTTTTTTTGTTTTAGCATCATCAATAATTACTGGAGGTTGACCATTATTCAAAAACCAATTATTAAGTCCGATAAAAGTATTTGCTACGGATATACTCTGTTTTTCAGAAAAGACATCTTTAAATGAGTTATACCAGCCAGGATGATTTTTTGCCCATTCTGGTACATCTCGAGAACCTTTAGGGTTTCCAATATTATAAAAATATAAAGACAGCGGCAGTCCGATCGCCTTTACATTAGGTTTCTGTATTAATAAGTTATTAATACTATCTCCTTTTTGCTTTACACTATCAAGTAATACAGTATTTTGTACAAGTAACAAACTATTATCAGGTACATGCTTTACTGTGCTACATGAGTATGTAAGTATGAGAAGTAAAAAAAAGTATTTAGAAAGTTTTTTCATTAACTTTACCGACCGCATTTAATTTTCAAAAATACCATTTTTATGGTTAACCGCTGTTAAAAAACTGCCAATGAGTTTATCTAAAAATCACATAAAATTAATTCATAGTCTGAGACAAAAGAAATTCAGGCAGAATAAGGGATTGTTTGTGGCAGAAGGTGTAAAAGTTATTAATGAGTTAATGAATTCTTCCTTGGAAGTCTTTCAGCTTTTCATAACAAATGAGTTCTCGCCAGACTTTAATACAGATAAAATTATTCATATTTCTGAAAACGAATTGAAAAAGATTAGCACACTTAAAAGCCCGAATAAAGTATTAGGTGTTTTTAAAATTCCAGATGAGAAAGACTTGAATCAAGATGGTTTAATTATCGCTCTCGATGCAGTTAATGACCCTGGTAATTTAGGAACTATTATACGTTTGTGTGATTGGTTTGGAGTTGAACAGTTGGTGTGCTCAAGTGATACGGTAGATTGCTATAACCAAAAAGTAATACAATCTACCATGGGATCGATTACAAGAGTAAATTTAAAGTATACGGATTTAAAAGAGTTTATAAAACACTCTAGACTTCCTGTTTATGCCGCTGATATGGATGGGGAGAATGTTTACGCTAAGCAGCTGCCCTCTGAAGCTATTTTGGTTATGGGAAATGAAGCTAATGGGATTTCTTCTGAAATTGAAAAAGCAATAACTCATAAATTAACAATTCCTCGATTTGGAAATTCTCAAGAAACTGAAAGTTTAAATGTAGCTACTGCTACTGCTATTTTATTAAGTGAATTTAAACGAGGCTAAAAGCTTACTTTTTAAAAGAATGTGAGTATAATACTCACATTCTAATGAAAGTTTTTAAAATTTAATACTTTTGAAAAAGTGTTTTATTGAATTCAAATTATTCACAAGTTTGATTATTTTCTCTTAATATTTAGTGTCAATAATAATTACTCAAAATTTTACTTTTTCATTTTTATGATTATTGGTTTTAATAACTTAACTATTAAATGGCTATAAAGAATTTTATTCTTTACAGTTATCATTTATATTTTTGTTTTTACTGTAATTGTCTTTACAGAACCGAACGACGGATCATCTTCTTCATCATCACCGTCATCTATGTCAGTGATATTACTAATTTTAGTAGTAGCGGAATTTCCTTGTGTACCTCCTTTAATAGTTACAAGATCTCTTACAGTTAATTCTTGGAATAAATTTGTTTTTTTCATTTTTTGGCTGTTTAAATAACTTAATCACTTATATTTTTGTTTTTACTGTAGTTGTCGTTACAGAACCGAACGAAGTATCTTCTTCATCGTCATCATCGTCCAAATCAGTGATATTACTAATTTTAGTAGTAGCGGAATTACCCTGTGTACCTCCTTTAATAGTTACAAGATCTCTTACAGTTAATTCTTGGAATAAATCTGTTTTTTTCATTTTTTAGTTGTTTAAAATTTATTAATTATCTAATCTGGCAATTAGAACTTTTTAAACCATCAAGAATATGTACCAGCATATCTTAAATGGTAGTCATCAAACTTAAAAAACAAGTAATAATATTAAAATTTTTAAGGGGAGACAAATAGGGGGACACCTGATTTAGTAAGCATAGAATGACTACTTTAAATACTTAACAAAGAGCTTAAACTCATTGTTCAATATTAAAAATCATGCTATTATCAGAAAGTATAATTATCTCAGATAACATCTTTTTAGTTAAAAAAAGTATTTGTATTTCCTAGATAGCTAATAATATTTTGAGATAATGTTGTGTATAGTTTTAGTAGAAGGATTAAAATAAACCATTAATTTGAGCATCAATTCTATCGATTATATATCCTAAATCTTCAGGTTTATCAACAAAATCAAGCTTATCTACTTCAATAATCAATAGTTTACCCTTATTATATTTACTTATCCAAGCTTCATAACGCTCATTTAGTCTACTTAAATATTCGATACTTATAGAGCTTTCATAGTCGCGACCCCTCTTGTGAATTTGCCCTACTAATGTTGAAATATCTGCACGGAGATAAATCAATAGGTCAGGAGGAGTTACTAGGTTTTCCATTAATTCAAATAGCGAAGAGTAATTGCTAAAATCTCTGTTGGTCATTAAGCCCATAGCATGTAGGTTTGGGGCAAAAATATGGGCATCTTCATAGATAGTTCTATCTTGAATAATGTTCTTTCCAGATTGTCTTAGTTCTAATATTTGGCGGAACCGACTGTTTAAGAAATAAACTTGTAAATTAAAAGACCAACGCTCCATTTCACTGTAGAAATCATCAAGATAAGGATTCTCGTCAACAGATTCAAAATGAGGATCCCAGTTGTAATGTTTAGCTAATAATTTAGTTAATGTTGTTTTACCAGCACCAATATTTCCAGCGATTGCTACATGCATGTTTTAGAGTTTTAAGCGGATCAAAATTACATATTATTTCCGATTTTTTATTGGGTTTAACAAGTTAATTTATAACCAAACCCTCTAACATTTATTATAGCCACTGAAGGATCTTTTTGTAGCTTTTTTCTTAATTTTGATATAAAAACATCCATACTTCTTGCGTTAAAAAAATCATCATTACCCCATAGTTTGTTCAAAATGAAAGCCCTGTCTAGGATATCATTCTTCTTTTCAGTTAGGTGGTAAAGTAATTCACTTTCTCTATGTGTTAACAGCGCTTTTTCATCATTAAAAAGTAAATATTGTTTTTCATAGTTAAAAATAAAGCCTCCGATGACAATAGCTTTGTGATTAGTCTTCAGGTTTACTCTTCCAAGTAGGTTATGAACTCTAACAATTAACTCTTCCATTGAAAAAGGTTTTTTTAAATAATCATTTCCACCATGTTCAAAACCCTCCAGAACATCTTTAGTTTGTGACTTTGCGGTTAAAAATATTATAGGTATATTCTTGTTAGTTTTTCTAATTTCTTTAGCTAATGTAAAACCATCTTTTTTTGGCATCATTACATCTAAAACTAAAATTTCAGGTTGTTCCTGATTGTATACGGAAAATGCTTCTTCACCATCAAGTACATGAAGCACTTTAAAATCACGCGTTTCTAAACTCTCTTTTATTATTTGTCCTAAACTTGGCTCATCCTCGGCTAGTAATAACTTTATTTTAGTGCTCATTAGGTACGATAATTTTAAAGATTGTTTTTCCTTCAGAAGATATTAAATTTATGATTCCTCCGTGCTTTTCAATTATTTTTTTAGAATAATATAAACCGATACCAAAGCCTTTTACATCGTGAGTATTTCCTTTAGGAATTCGGTAAAACTTATCAAATATTTTTTCTTGTTGATTGCTATCTATTCCACTACCATCATCGATAACTGAAATAAAGGTTTCGTTTTGAATCGTTTTTACTTCAACATTTATATGATTACCTCCATACTTAATTGCATTGTCTATTAAATTTGAGACAGCATTTTCAAAATGAAATTCGTCAATATTAATGTGTAATACTTCTACATTAGAAGAAAACACTATGGTTTTATGTGGAGTTATTAATTGATGCTTTTTAGTAAGTTTTTCGAGTAAGTTAACAACAGCTACTTTTTCTTTCTTTAATAGTAATTTTTCACTGTCCAGTGTAGCAGTTTCCAGTAATTTTTCAACCATTATGTGTAACTTTTTTATCTGATTAGCTGAAATCGTTACATATTTCTTTGTTTTCTCCGTATCGTCAATAGCATTAAAGCTATTAATGGCTTCTAAAGCAGTAGATATTGTTGTTATTGGTGTTTTAAATTCGTGAGTTATATTACTAATTAAATCATTTTTTATTTCAGCCAATTGTTTTTGACCGTTAATAATTCTTAACAGGTAAAATAAACTAGAAATAACAGCAAGCGATAGAATTAACGACAGCATAATGCCAGTTGCACCTCTTTTTAAGGCTTCAGTATCTGGATTATCATATTTCATTTTTAACCTTTTTTTATTTCCAGAAAAGGTATGATTAGATGCTATAACTGTCGTTTTATTTAGGTCTCTATTTTTAAATACGTTTTGAATACTATCGTTATCAACAGACTTAAATTCGTAAGATAAACGAATGCCTTTTTCTAGTAACTCTTTGCTAAGAATGTCGTTTATCTTATTGTAGTCAATAGTGTCATTTTGTATGGCGATAAAAATTGTTTTTAATCCTTTAATTAATTTCAAGCTATCGGCCTTCTTCTTTCCATGAAAAACCTTAACAAACGAGGTGTCATTACGCTCAATATGAATTCCTATTTTCTTGTTTTTAGACAGTAGTGTTTGTCCAATTATAGTAGAATTATGATTTGTTGAATCATAATTTTTATGCAATGAATGGTCTGTTTTAGATTTAGTTTGGTTAATCTTTTCGTTAATTTTCAACTGTAAAGACTCAATATTACTTTCGAATTGAAATGTATTGCCTTTTTTGGATTGGCTAATATTATCGTCTTTTAGAATCGTCATGAAACTTTCTCTAGATAAGTCTGCAAAGTACTGTTCAACAGCACTGTCTAAACTTGTTTTAATTTCATTCATTACCAGTCTTTTATTTTCTTGGTAATTTTTGTAATTCCAATAAAATTGAACGGCTACTGTGGTAATAATTGTAGCTACTATGAAATAAATAATCCAATTGTATTTTTTGGTATTCATAGGTCAAAAGTACGGTTATAAATTGATAAAAATAAGTCGGTTAACACTAGTTAACACTAGTTAACTTAGAAAGATAAATATCTAAATCACTTTTGTAGCATCAAATTTAAAATGTAAAAATGATGAGAGTAATATTAGTATTGTTATTGGTAATTAGTTTAACAGCAAGTGGACAAAAATTTCAAGGAAAAGCTACTTATAAAACACACAGAAATATCGACATCAAGATTCAAGAAGGAGGTGGCGCACCAAATAATGAAATTCAGAAAGCTTTACACGAACAACTCAAGAAAAGATTTCAGAAAACATATACATTAAGTTTCACAAAGTCAAAATCTACTTATGTTCAGAATAAAGAAATACAACCCAATGTTAAGAAGGGTGATGTGAAAATTATGATTATGGGGAACGGAGCAGGGGATGATGTTTTATATAAGAATATTTCGACTAAAGGATATGTTAATAAAAGAGAAATAAGTGGAAAGCGGTTTTTAATTCAAGATAAGTTACCAGTACACGACTGGAAAATGAGCTCCGAAACAAAGAAAATAGGAAAATACATGTGCTATAAAGCAACTCGAAGTAGAGAAGTTGAAAAAAGTAGTTTTATGATGACCGATGGAGAGACAGAGGAGAAAAAGAAAAAAATTACAATTACAACTACAGCTTGGTATACGCCTGAAATACCTATAAGTAATGGGCCAGGAATGCATTGGGGTTTACCTGGATTAATACTAGAAGTACATGAAGGGAAACAAAGTATTGTATGTTCTGAGTTAATTGTGAATCCTTCAAAGAAAATAAAAATAACCATTCCTAAAAAAGGAAAGAAAGTAACACAAGAAAAATTTGATAAAATTATGAAAGAGAAAAGTGAAGAAATGATAGAACGATTCAAAAATAATAGAAAGTCAACAAATGGAGGGTCTTTAGATATACGAATTCAAGGATAAAATTTAAAGATGAAAACATTTCTTACAATGGCAATTTTTTTAATTGCTGGTTATACTAGTGCCCAAATTAAGCTGACTGGTGTTGTTAAAGATAGTTTAAATAGTGGGCTAGAAATGGCTAACATAATAGCCGTTAATACAACAACTAAAGCTATAGACTCTTATGGTTTTACTGATGCTTTTGGGAACTATAAACTGAATTTAAATACGAATTCAAGATATAAAATTAGAGCTAGTTATATTGGGATGAAAACAGGTGAGATTATTATTGAAACTAAAAAGTCTGACCTAAAAAAAGATATCGTACTCATTTTTGATAATACTTTAGATGAGGTTGAAATTATATCTAAAATGCCAGTTACCATAAAAGGAGATACGATTGTTTATAATGCAGATTCTTTTAAAAGTGGAACCGAGAAAAAATTAGGTGATGTGCTGAAAAAGCTACCAGGAGTTGAAGTAAATGACGATGGTGAAATTCAGGTGGAGGGTAAAACTGTTAAAAAAGTAATGATAGAAGGAAAAGATTTTTTTGATGGAGATTCTAAATTGGCAACTAAAAATATTCCTGCAAATGCAATTGATAAAGTTCAAGTTTTAAAAAACCATAGCGAAGTGAACCAAATGAGTAGTGTTACGGATAACGAAGATAATATTGTTATCAACCTGAAATTAAAAGAAGGGAAGAAGAATTTTTGGTTTGGAAACATAGCTTTAGGTGCTGGTGTATTAAGGGAAGATGAAAGATATTCTATTCGACCTAAATTATTTTACTATAGCCCAAAATATAGTTTAAATATACTTACCGATTTTAATAATATAGGAGATGTTCCTTTTACGATGAGAGATTATTTTAAGTTTACAGGAGGTTTTAGAGATAGTGGTAGTGATGGAACTAGCTTTAATGTAAATTCATCCGATTTGGGTTTCCTAACATTACGTAATAATAGAGCTAAAGAAATAACATCTCGTTTTGGAGCTTTTAACTTTAGTTACGCTCCAAGTAAAACATGGGATTTAAGTGGATTTCTGATTTATTCAGGTTCAGATATCGACATGGAAGTAAATACCGTTAGAAATTACATTAACCCTAATGTTAATGATGTAACTTCTATAGAGAATGAAGAGGCAGAAAGTTTAACTGAACAACGATTAGATTTGGGAATTATGAAGCTAAGTTCAAGTTATAAACCTAATTCCACAAATCAATTTGATTATGATGTACTGGCAAAATTATCAAGTCAATCAGAATTACAATCATTGAACTCTAAACGTATTACGATTAACAATGCGATAACGAATGTACCTATCAATCAAATTAGAAGACAAAATCCCTATACAGTCAAGCAAAACATGAATTATTATTACACTCTTAATGAGCAGAATATTTTTGCTTTTGAAGGACAATATTTAATTCAAGATGAAGATCCATTTTACAATGCACAATTAAAGCAGTTGTCATTTTCAAATTTACTTGGTTTGGCGAACGATCAAACAGTATTTAATGTTTCACAAAACAAGAGGATTAAAACGAGTAAAGTAGATGCAAAGCTTGATTATTTTTACGTTATAAATTCTAAAAGTAACCTTAACCTAACTTTAGGAAATACTATTGCAAATCAGCAATTCAATTCGAGTATCTTTCAAACGCTATCTAACGAAAATCAATTGCAGATCAATAACACTAATGTTCTTAATGATGTAGATTATTTTTTTGATGATTATTATTTGGGAATACATTATAAGTTTATTTCTGGAGCTTTTACTTTTAATCAAGGAGCAACTGCACATAAGTACACAGCAAAGAATACTCAATTGAATAATGTTTTCATAAATAGTTTTACACGATTACTACCTGATGCGTCAATAAAGATGGCTTTGAAAAAGTCAGAGAATATTCGATTAAACTATAGTCAAAAAGTACGTTTTACAGACATTAATAATGTTGCCGAGGGTTTCGTGCTAAATAATTATAACGGGTTGTATTCAGGGAATCAAGACTTAGAAAGTGCTTTGTCTCATAATTTAAGTTTGAGCTATTTCAATTTTAACATGTTTGATTATTCAAATATGTTTGCGAGTATAAATTATGTTAAAAGTATTGATCCAGTTAAAGGAGTTACTAGGTTTGAGGGGATAGATCAAATAGCAAGTTCAGCCAATTCTATTTTTCCAGATGAATCTATTTCAGGTGTTGTTAATTACCAGAAAAGTTATCGAAAATTTAAAGTAACTTTTGAAAGTACCATATCCTATATAACCTCAAATAATTTATTTTTCTCTCAACAAACTAATGAAAATGAAAATTTAACCTCTAATTCGTTTACTCAAGCTTATAAGGCAAAATTTAGCTCTAATTTTAAAAATACGCCTAATTTCGACATAGGATACAATCTATCTGTTAATCAATATAACCAAGGAGGAATCGTTAATACATTTACAACGCATAGTCCTTATGTCAATTTTGATACGTTTATTGGAGAAAATCTAATTTTTAATACACGTTACACATACAATAACTTTAGGAATCAATCACAGGTATTAAATGATTACAGTTTTTGGAGTGCAGATTTAACTTACCAACAAAAAAAAAGCAGATGGGAGTATAAGCTTAGGTCTACTAATCTGTTGAATACAAGATCTTTAAATCAAGACAATTCAAATACTATATTTAATGGAAGTTCTAACTATTTAGTACAGCCAAGATTCGTTACTTTGTCTGTTAAGTTTAATTTGAATTAATTAAAAAAGGAGTGTTAAAAGAACACTCCTTTTTTTGTATGTATATAGTAATTATTTAATTACTAGTTTTTTAATAGTTTGCTTACCACCATTCTTAATTCTTAAAAGGTAGATTCCAGAATTATAACTTTCAAAATCTAGTTCTTTAGAAAAAATAGCAGAAGTATTTTTAAACTTTAAGTTTTCAATTAACCTACCACCTAAATCAAATAATTTTATATCAACTTTATCAGTATTTAGTACTTCAAAACTCAAGTTAAATTTACCTGAAGAAGGGTTAGGGAATAAATTAAACTTATCAAAAGAAAAATCACTAACAGTAGCAGTCGGCACATCAACAAAGATGGAATAATCTTCAACTTCACCATTAAAATCGGCTTCACAAGAGTTTGGGTTTCCTTCTGATGATATTTTAGTTGTAACTCTAAAAGTGGTGCTACCAGGTTTAGCATCATTAGGAATCGTTAAATTGTAAGGACTTCCACTTGTTGGACCAATAGCAGTGGCAGATGCAGTTCCTAAATCATACTCTTCATTAGCGTCAAACTGACAATTTTGATTCCAGTCAATCCAAACATAAGTTCTAGTTGTTTTGGCTTCAAAAGGTGTACTAGTGGTATTTACATTAATATTTATTTGATGATCTTCTCCTGGCTTAACAGTTGTAGAGATTGATTTAAAATCACTATAACCACCAGATTTGGTAGAACTATTATCTATTGTGTTAAAAGTAACTGCTCTTGTACTAATTTGTGATGCATTAGATCCAGTAGAAGAGCACACATCATCATTTACTCCTAAATTAATATCTATGCTTTTATTTAAAGAAGTTGAAGTTGCTGTTAAAGAAAGTGTGTATGCTCCTGAAGCAACATTATCGAGATTAGAAATTGTAAGAATAATGTTTTGATTTCCTCCAGTAAAGTTATTATTGTCAAAATTTATTACAGCATTAGCAGGTGCGTTATCAACTGATAATGTTACAGTATCAGAGAATCCATTACCTGAAGTAAACCCTAACTCAAATTCTAGAGAATTAGTAGAGGTTTTACATACACCAACATCACCAGTTTTATTAACTAAAGCGAAATCAGGAGTGTTGTTAATCGCAAACTTTTTAGAAATATTGTAGAAGATATTATCAGCAGCTTCAATCATAATTAAAGCTTCATCAGTAAAAGCTAAGTTAGGTAATGTTATGATTTCACTACCATCGTTATCTGTGTTCATAATTAATTCAGTTGGAAAAGTCACTCCTCCGTCGGTAGATAACAAGATATTAACCTTTTGACAATTGATAGGGGCTATATTTGTATTATTAACATTCCATGTAATTTCCCTACTTGTGTTTGGTCCCCAATTAAATAAATCATTAACAGTAAAAGGTTGGCTATCTATTATTGTAATTTTAATATCATCTCTATCACTACTTCCTCCTCCAATAGCATTATCGCGAACAACTAAAGAAAAGTCCATTTCTCTAGCAACAGAAGGTAACACTTCCCATGTGTTTGATAGTGAGCCAGATATTACAGTATTTAATGCAGGCAAATATCGTTTTGACGATACTGTAGGACGTAATGATCTAAAAGTAGGTCCAGATGGGCTAGTAGATACAGGAGGCATAACAGCGATATCGGTATTAATCTGCTCCCAACAGTATGTTAAGCTACTTGTTCCGTCAACATCGGTAGCAGCACCCTTTAAAACAAGGGGAGTACCTTTTGGAACAGAATAATCTGAACCAGCATTAGCAACAGGAGCTGTATTTCCAGTATCAGTTTCCACTGGACAGCTTGTATTCTGTATGTGATTCCACATTCTAGTTAAACTAACCGAATGGAAGTAATCATCGTTTACAGATTGAACGCCAGGATTACACACACCAGCATAACCCATAATAGTGGAACCACTTCCTGGTTCTACAGCTGTAGCAGATGTACGGTTTCCTCTGCATTCACTGTTAAAAGTATGTGGAGTTCCGAATTGATGCCCCATTTCATGAGCTACGATAGTGTTAAATCTATAACCTATAGGAGGTCTTACTCCTGTAACTCCACTTGCTTTAAAATTAGAAACACAAACAGAAGATAAAGAAGCTAATCCACCACCACCAGTACAAAAATTATGACCTATATCGTAGTTAGCGTCTCCAATAATTTGATTACATCTACTTTGATTTTCACCAATTAATGTACCTAATGTGTCGTTTGTAAAATTATCAGTATCAGGGTCTAAGTATATCAAAGGGTTTTCACCTCCAACTAATACAATATTCATTTTTACACCTAGTTCTCTTTCAAAAACTGCATTGACTTCTGTCATACTCGTATTCATTGCTGATAATACGGCAGCAGTTTTTTCAATATCAGTGCCAGTATTAACTCCTTGATCATTGATATGATATTCTGCATATTCTCCAGTACAAGCCAAAGCTAGTCTATAGGTTCTTAACTTGCCATCGTTAGCATTTTTTCTGTTTTGAATGTTTTCACTTTCAACAGCTATTTCATCATCAACCAAACATTCGAAATCATTAGGATGCTTATTACTAATATCTTCTTTAAGATATGATACATACGTTTTATTATCTTTAGTATATGGATCAATATGTAATGTACTGTGCTTTGAAGAATGTATTATAATACGTACTCCATCATTACCTATGCTAAGTTTTCCTGTTGAAGAATCATCTTTTTTGTTTTTAATATCGTAAGATTTAATAAATCCATATTTAGGATTCAATTCTTCCGAAAAATTAGATGACTCCTGTATGTGATAGTCAGAAAAATTCCCAAGTGCTGAAGGTAATTTAATTACTTTCTTAGTTCCTTTAGAAACTTCTGATAGTTCATCTTTAAAAAGAGTTAGATCTAGAGTATATAAGTTTGACTTTTTTAAATCAAGTTTTCGGTCCAGTAATTCGCTCTTAGAAGAGAAGTTTATACTCGATGTTTTTTTCCACGAGTTTTGTGCAAATATTGAATTTAAACTTAATAGAAATAGTAATAGTATATTTTTTTTCATGAAATTGATTTTATCTGGAAATGGTTATCTTTCACTAAAATAATGATTTATAATGTTTGTGTTTAGTGAAGAACAAAAAAAGAAGTGTTTTTTAACACTTCTTTTTTGTTTTAGGTCAAAAGGGTTATACTACACTCCTTTTTTGTTGTTTTTTATCAAAAAAGATTATTTAATAATAATTTTTTTGACAATTTCTTTTCCTCCATTACTTATCCTAAGTAGATATATACCTGAATTATAATTTTCAAAATCTAATTCTTTAGAAAAAATAGAAGAGGTGTTTTTAAACTTTAAATTTTCAATTAATCTACCGCTTAAATCAAATAATTTTACATCAACTTTTTCAGTATTAACTACTTCAAAACTTAAATTAAATTTACCTGAAGAAGGGTTAGGGAATAAGTTAAATTTATCGAAAGAAGTATCGTCTATACCAGCAGTTGGAGCATCTACTATAATCGTATAATCTTCAGTTTCACCCCATTCGGTTAAATGATCTGAGTCACACGCTCCTTGACCGAAATTATCAGAAGGATCATCATACTCTACAACAATTCTCATTCGTGTACTACCATTTTGTGCTGTAGTTGGAACAGTAATATTGAAGGTTCTTGTAGATAGATCGTCAAAACCAGTTCCTAAATCATACCTTTCTGTATTAATGTCAAACATGAAATCTTGATTCCAATCTATAAATACATAGCAATGATCTTGAAACCCACCAGTATCGAAAGTTACACTAACCTGATGAGAATCTCCAGGTTTAATGGTAGTAGAAATAGCAGTATAGTCAATATAGCCATCATCTGTATCATTTCCTGATGAATTATTTATTGTGTTAAAGTTTACATTCGTTATATGCTCGCTTCCTCCAGCTTCATCGGTAAAAGTTGAAGAACAGTATGAAGGTGCTACTGTTGTAAACCTTGAAGCAGTTGTATAGTTACCAGTTCCACATAAATTTTTAGCTCTAACTCTCCAGAAATACTCTGTCATACCTTGTAGAGTTGCTCCAACAGTATACGAATTCGTAGTGGTATTATCTGAAACTATAACATTACTAAAGGCACTATCACTCGCAATTTGAATATCATAAGAAGAAGCTTCAGAAATCAGTTCCCAAGTTAAACTAGGTAAAAGAGCAATATTGGTTGCTCCATTACTAGGGGAGGTGAGTGCAAAGTTGGTGAAAGAATTATCTAAAACTTGTAATTCTCCTATTATTGTTTGATTTACAGATGTAGATGAAGCGTTTATGTTAATGTTATAATCGCCAGGAATTACCCCGTTTAAGTTTGTAACAGTCATTTTAACAACACCATCACCACTAATACTGTTAGGAGAAAATGTAATATTAGCACCAGCGGGTTCACCTGAAACACTAAAAGATACTGTTTCATTAAAACCGTTTACAAAATCTAAATTCAAATCATATTCTATACTTGGATTACTAGTATTACAAATTGTTTGCTTTGTTGTAGTGTTATTTAAAACAAAGGTAGGTACAGTAGAATTAATAGTAAAGTTAGAAGTATTTATATTATAAAAAATATTATCAATAGCTTCTACCATTATTCGAGCGTTAGTAGTCGGATTATTGGGTACTGTTATTGTATGACTTCCATCATTAGGAGTAGTGTTTGAAAGAGTTATAGGAAATGTTAAACCTCCATCTACGGATAATTTAATTCTTACATTCTGACAGTCAATAGGAGCTTGATCAGTTGTAGATTTGTCCCAAGTAATAGTTTGTGTACTTCCTGTATTCCATGTTACAGTAGTATTCGGAGCAGTAACTAAAAACGGATTTGCATCAGTCACAGTAATTTTCATGTCATCTCTAGAGCTTGCACCACCACCGATATGATTATCACGTACTACTAAAGCAAAATTCATTTCTCTAGCTACTGTTGGTAAAACTTCCCACGTAGTGGCTAATGAACCAGACACAACAGTTGGCAATGAAGGTAAATATCTATCAGGAGAATCAGTTGGAGAGATAGACCTAAATGCTGGACCAGATGTATTTGTTGAAAGAGGGGGCATAGTAGCAATCTCATTATCGATTTGCTCCCAACAATAGGTTAAGCTACTGGCTCCATTAATGTCTGTTGCTGCACCTTTTAAAATAAGAGGAGTACTTTTTGGAACAGAAACATCAAATCCAGCATTAGCTACAGGCGCAGTATTACCAGTATTTATTTCTGAAGCACATGTAGTACCTTGTATGAAAGTCCACATTTGATCAATACTTACAGCGTGAAAGTGATCATCACTATTACTTTGAACATTTGGGGCACAAATACCAGCATATCCCATAATTGTAGAAGCACTACCAGGTTCAACTGCTGTACCAGCATTTCTTTGACAACTATTGTTTTGTGTATGAAAAGCTCCAAATTGATGTCCCATTTCATGACATACAAAGTCTATATCGAATGGATCTTGGAAAGGGGATAATAAACCTGATTGTCCTCGAGCTTTTATGCCCGTTGTACATACACTTTCTACTCTCGCTACTCCGCTTAAATCATCAATAAGAAATAAATGTCCCATATCATAGTTTGCATCACCAATTAAATCGTCTGCTGCAGTCTGATTTTCTACTAAACCTCCAGAAGCGCCTCCTGTGGCAAAAGGATCAGTATCTGGATCTAAGAATATTAAAGGGTTGGTTCCTCCAATTAATACAATAGTCATTCTAACCGCAATGTCTTTTTCATACACACCATTTATACGTGTCATAGAAGTATTCATAACAGAAAGTATAGCTGCTCTTTGGTCATCTTCAGAACTTGCAGTAAGTCCTAATCGATTTATGTGGAATTGAGAATACTCACCTGTACCAGTAAGTGCTAAACGATATACCCTTAAAACTCCATCATCCGCATTTCTTTTATTGATAAGCTTATCTGTTTGCTTCTTTAAAATATCATCAGACTCTACAGAGCAATTGAAACTAGGTCTTTTACTTTTTATATCGCTCTTGTTATAAGCAATATATGTTCTGTTATCTTTTGCATAGGGATCTATATATAATGTACTTTTAGAAGACGAATAAATAGTTATGTGAATACCATCTACTCCAATACTTAATTTACCTGTTGAAGTTGGATCATCTTTCTTTTGTATAGAATATGACTTGATAAAACCATATTTTGGGTCTAAATCTTGAGTAAAGTTAGAAGTTTCTTGAATTGAGTATGTAGAAATTTTACCATTATTTCCAGGGAGTGAGATTGTTTTTCCTTCTCCCCTAGAAGATTGTTGTAATTCAACTTTAAATTGGTTTAAGTTTAAATTAAACAAATCAAATTTACTAGGTCGAGTTTTCCTTTGGTAGAGTTCTGTTTTAGAAGCAAGGCTATTTTGCTCTATTTTTTTCCATGAACCTTGTGCATATGTAGAACAATAGCATAGTAGGAATAGGAAGAGTGTTGTTTTTTTCATTTGGTAGTTTTTATACTTAGTTTTTGTTTTCGAGGTATTGATATGTGTTATATCTTTGTAAATGTATGAATTAAAGAATAATTTTCAGTGTTTTTTTAAGTAAAGAGCCTAATTAGGCTGTATAAACGAGCTTACATAGATGTTCAATATTTAGAATAAAAAAAAGGAACGTTTTAGAAACGCTCCTTTTTTATTCTATTATGAAAGAAAAATTATATCTTATTTAATAATTAGTTTTTTAATGGTTTGTTTACCTCCATTATTAACTTTTAGTAAATAAATACCAGCATTGTAGTTATCGAAACTTAATTCTTTAGAGAAAATAGAAGATGTATTTTTGAATTCTAAATTTTCAATTAACCTTCCACCTAAATCAAATAATTGTACAGCTACTTTAGCTGTATTTAATACTTCAAAACTTAGATTAAATTTACCTGAAGAAGGATTAGGGAATAAATTAAACTTGTTGAAAGAGAAATCATCAACAGTTGCTGTAGGTGCATCAACAAAAACAGTATAATCCTCAACTTCACCATTAAATCCACCTTCACAAGAATTAGGGTCTCCTTCCGATACAACTTTAGTTGTTACTCTAAAAGTCGTATTACCAGGTTTAGCATCGTTAGGTACCGTTAAATTATAAGGACTTGCGCTAGTAGTAGTAACACCAGAAGAAGAGGCAGAACCTAAATCATACTCTTCATTAGCGTCAAATTGACAATTTTGATTCCAGTCAATCCAAACAAAAGTTCTTGTAGAAACAGGAGTAAAAGGAGTACTAGTTGTATTAACATCAATACTTATTTGATGATCTTCTCCAGGTTTAACTGTAGTAGATATTGATTTAAAATCACTATAACCGTTCGTCTTAGTTGAAGCGTTATCAATAGTATTAAACTGTACGTCTCTTGTTGATATTTGAGATGTTGTAGAACCTATTGATTCACATACATCATTGCTAAGGTTAAGATTTATATCTATGCTTTTATTTACTGAAGCCGAAGTAGCTATTACAGAAAATGTGTACGGACCAGCAGGAATATTATCAATATTTGAAATAGTTAATACAATGGTTTGGTTTCCTGTAAAATTATTTTTATCAAAGTTCACTGTAGCATTGGTAGGAGCATTGTTAACAGATAATGTAATATCATCAGAAAAGCCGTTTCCAATTGTAAATTCTAGTTCGAAATCTAAAGCACTAGCTGAAGTTTTACAGATACCTAAATCACCAGTTTTGTTCACCAATGTAAAATCAGGTGTGTTATTTATAGAGAACTTCTTCGAAATATTATAAAAAATATTATCAGCAGCTTCTATCATTAAAATAGCATCATCAGTAAAAGCAAGATTAGGTAAGGTTACCATTTCACTACCATCATTATTAGTATTCATTGCTAACTGTGTTGGAAAAGTAACACCACCGTCAGTTGATAATAGAATGTTTACTTTCTGGCAATTAATAGGTGCAACATTAGTTCCGCTTACGTTCCAAGTAATCTCTCTGCTTGTATTAGGTCCCCAGTTAAATTGATCATTAACAGTAAAAGGTTGGCTTTCTACTATAGTTACTTTTAAATCGTCTCTAGAACTTGAACCACCGCCGATATGATTGTCACGAACTACTAAGGCAAAATTCATTTCTCTTTCTACTAAAGGTAGAACTTCCCACGTACTAGCTAATGTACCAGACACTACAGTTGGTAATGCAGGTAAATATCGATTAGGAGAAGCAGTAGGAGAGATAGATCTAAATGCTGGACCCCCAGTACTTGTTGCAACAGGAGGCATCGTCGCGATTTCGTTGTCTATTTGTTCCCAACAGTATGTTAAACTAGCAGTACCATCTGCATCAGTAGCAGTACCTTTTAAAACAAGAGGAGTTCCTTTTGGAACTGATACATCAGAACCAGCATTGGCTACTGGAGCTGCATTTCCTGTATTGGTTTCTGTAGCACAAGTTGTAGTTTGTATGAAAGTCCACATTTGATCAATACTTACAGCGTGAAAATGGTCATCACTATTACTTTGAACGTTTGGAGCACAAATACCAGCATATCCCATGATTGTGGAAGCACTACCAGGTTCTACAGCAGTACCTGCATTTCTTTGACAACTATTGTTTTGCGTGTGTAAAGCTCCAAATTGATGGCCCATTTCATGACACACAAAATCAATATCGAATGGATCTTGAAAAGGCGATAATAAACCTGATTGCCCCTGAGCTTTAGCACCTGGTAAACATACACTTCTTACTCTAGCTACTCCACTCAAATTATCGATAAGAAATAAATGTCCCATGTCATAATTTGCATCACCAATTAAATCATCAGCTGCAGTTTGATTTTCATCTAAACCTCCAGAAGCACCACCTGAGGCAAAAGGATCAGTATCTGGATCTAAAAAGATTAAAGGGTTGGTTCCTCCAATTAAGACAATAGTCATTCTAACAGCAACGTCTTTTTCGTAGACACCATTAATACGTGTCATAGAAGTATTCATAACTGAGAGCACAGCTGCTCTTTGGTCATCTTCAGAACTTGCAGTAAGCCCTAAGCGATTAATATGAAATTGAGAATATTCGCCAGTTCCTGTTAAAGCTAAACGATATGTTCTTAATACTCCATCATCAGCATTTTTTTTATTGATAAGTTTATCTGCTTGTTTTTCTAAAGTATCATCAAATTCCACAGAGCAATTAAAATCGGGTCTATTATTTTTAATATCCTTTTTATTATACGCTATGTATGTTTCATTGTCTTTAGTGTAAGGGTCTATAAACAATGTGCTTGCAGTAGATGAGTAAATAGTTATATGGACACCATCTTTACCTATACTCAATTTACCTGTTGAAGTTGGATCATTAATTTTTTGTAAAGAGTAAGATTTAATAAAACCATACTTAGGATCTAAACTTTCAGTAAAGTTAGAGGTTTCTTTGATGGAATATGTTGAAATTTCTCCATTATTTCCAGGTAATGAAATTGTTTTTTTTATTCCTCTAGAAGATTGTTGTAATTCTCCTTCAAACTGATTAAGATTTAAAGAAAACAGATTGAATTTTTCAGGCTGTGTCTTTCTTAAATGTAGCTCACTCTTTGAAGCTATATTTTTGGAATCCATTTTTTTCCACGAACTTTGCGAATAGGTAAAACTTACACACAACAAAAGTAGAAGTGACGTAATTTTTCTCATAAGGTGAATTTTAAAATTATTATATTATCTATTAATTATGTATATAATTATCAATGATTTAATAAGTATATGAATTAGTTGGTAAAAATATGAATAAAAATGTATACTTGGTATAATTATTTTTTAAATGAATTAGGAGTTATGTTTGCTTACTAAGCAATAAGCAATAAGCAACAAGTGAAAAAAAAGGAGCGTCTTAGAACGCTCCCTTTTTTATCTTAAAAATGATGAAATTTATTTAATAATTAGTTTTTTAATAGTTTGTTTACCTCCATTATTAACTTTTAGTAAATAAATACCAGCATTGTAGTTATCGAAACTTAATTCTTTAGAGAAAATAGAAGATGTATTTTTGAATTCTAAATTTTCAATTAACCTTCCACCTAAATCAAATAATTGTACAGCTACTTTAGCTGTATTTAATACTTCAAAACTTAGATTAAATTTACCTGAAGAAGGATTAGGGAATAAATTAAACTTGTTGAAAGAGAAATCATCAACAGTTGCTGTAGGTGCATCAACAAAAACAGTATAATCCTCAACTTCACCATTAAATCCACCTTCACAAGAATTAGGGTCTCCTTCCGATACAACTTTAGTTGTTACTCTAAAAGTCGTATTACCAGGTTTAGCATCGTTAGGTACCGTTAAATTATAAGGACTTGCGCTAGTAGTAGTAACACCAGAAGAAGAGGCAGAACCTAAATCATACTCTTCATTAGCGTCAAATTGACAATTTTGATTCCAGTCAATCCAAACAAAAGTTCTTGTAGAAACAGGAGTAAAAGGAGTACTAGTTGTATTAACATCAATACTTATTTGATGATCTTCTCCAGGTTTAACTGTAGTAGATATTGATTTAAAATCACTATAACCGTTCGTCTTAGTTGAAGCGTTATCAATAGTATTAAACTGTACGTCTCTTGTTGATATTTGAGATGTTGTAGAACCTATTGATTCACATACATTATTACTAAGGCTAAGGTTAATGTCTATACTTTTATTTACTGAAGCCGAAGCAGCCATTACAGAAAATGTGTACGGACCAGCAGGAATATTATCAATATTAGAAATAGTTAATAAAACAGTTTGGTTTCCTGTAAAATTATTTTTATCGAAGCTCACTGTAGCATTGGTAGGAGCATTGTTAACAGATAATGTAATATCATCAGAGAAGCCATTTCCAGTATTAAACTGTAGTTCAAAATCTAAAGCACTAGCTGATGATTTACAGATACCTAAATCACCGGTTTTGTTCACTAATGTAAAATCAGGTGTATTATTTATAGAAAATTTCTTTGAAATATTATAAAAAATGTTGTCAGCAGCTTCTATCATTAAAATAGCATCATCAGTAAAAGCAAAATTAGGTAAGGTTACCATTTCACTACCATCATTATCAGTATTCATTGCTAACTGTGTAGGGAAAGTAATACCACCATCAGTTGATAATAGAATGTTTACTTTCTGACAATTAATAGGTGCAGCATTAGTTCCGCTTACGTTCCAAGTAATATCTCTACTTGTATTAGGTCCCCAGTTAAATTGATCATTAACAGTAAAAGGTTGACTTTCTACTATAGTTACTTTTAAATCGTCTCTAGAACTACCAGCTCCTCCAGGATTATTATCACGAACCACTAGAGCAAAATTCATCTCTCTTGCAACCGAAGGTAAAACCTCCCATGTAGTTGCAAGTGAACCAGAAGTTACTGTTGACAAAGCAGGTAAATATCTATTAGGAGAGGTTGTAGGAGATATAGATCTAAATGCTGGACCTCCAGTGCTAGTCGAGACAGGAGGCATTGCTGCGATTTCAACGTCAATCTGTTCCCAACAGTAAGTTAAGCCATTTGTGCCATCAGCATCAGTAGCTGATCCTTTCAATATTAATGGAGTACCTTTTGGAACTGATACATCAGAACCAGCATTAGCTATTGGAGCTGCATTACCTGTGCTAGTTTCTGTAGCACAGCTTGTATTATTTTGAATGGTGTTCCACATACTAGTTAAGCTAAAAGCATGAAAGTAGTCATCACTATTGCTTTGTACATTTGGTGCACAAATACCAGCGTATGCCATTATTGTTGATCCACTACCAGGTTCAACAGCATTTGAACCAGAGCGATTTCCACTACATGAATTATTAAATGTATGAGGACCACCAAATTGATGCCCTAATTCATGAGCTACGAAATCAACATCATAAGGGTCACCGATAGGAGAGTTTGTTCCAGTAATACCTCTACCTTTAGAACCATCGATACAAACAACACCTAAACCAGCAAGCCCACCACCACCTGTACTAAAGGTATGGCCTATATCATAATTAGCATTTCCAATTATATTATCACAAACTGTTTGACTCTCATTAATCAATGTATTAGCGCTACTATTCGATAGATTATCTGTAGCGGCATCTAGAAAGATAAGAGGATTATTTCCACTAGAATCTAAAATTATATTCATCGTAACAGAAAGGTCTTTTTGATAAATTCCATTTACTCTGGCCATAGTGGTATTCATGGCAGAAAGAACCGCAGCTGTTTGTTGAACTTCTGTTCCTCCACTAACGCCTTGATTACTTACATGAAATTGGGCGTATTCACCAGTACATGCTAACGCCAACCTGTAAGTTCTTAATACTCCATCATTAGCAGTTCTTTTTTCTGTAATTTGATTTATTTGTTTTTCAGCATGATTGTCATCAAACAAGCATTCAAAATCAGTATTTGTATTTGAGATATCTTTCCTGTTGTAGGAGATATAAACTCTATTGTCCTTAGTATATGGATCTACATATAAAGTAGTATGGTCTGGAGAATAAATTGTTATATGAACCCCGTCATTACCAAAGCTAATCTTACCGTGTGTGTTATTATTAATACTTTTAATATTGTATGATTTTATTACACCATAGATAGGATTTAAAGGTTTAGTAAAATTTGAAGCTTCCTCTAATGTAAACTCAGTAACTTTACCGTCATTCTCAGGAAGGAATATGGTGTTTTTTATCCCTTTCGAAGATTGTAATAACTCGTTTTTGAACTGATTTATGTCTAATTTGTATAGATCGAATGTTTCTGGGTTATTTTTTCTTTGGTAAAGTTCGCTTTTAGACGCTAAGTTTTCTGGATTGATTTTTTTCCACGAACTTTGCGAATAGGTAAAACTTACACACAACAGTATTAGGAATAGTGTAATTTTTCTCATAAGGTGAATTTTTAAATTATTATCTAATTATTATCTGTGCAGTTATCAGTATTTTAATAAGTATGCAGACTAATCGATAAAAATATGAATAAAAACGTATATTTAGTAGAGTTATCTCAAAAAGATTATAAAGAAACTTGGGATTATCAATCTGATTTACTTCAAAGTATAGTTGATACGAAAATAAGAAGTAGGAAAGAAGCGCAAGAATTACCAACAAATAACTACTTTTTGTTTGTAGAACATCCTCACGTTTATACACTTGGAAAAAGCGGAGATATGAAACACTTATTGTTAAGTGAAATTCAAATGAAAGCTAAAGGAATCACCTTTCACAAGATAAATAGAGGAGGAGATATAACCTATCATGGTCCGGGACAGATAGTTGGTTATCCAATATTAGATTTAGAAAATTTCTTTACAGATATCCATAAGTATCTCCGTCTATTAGAAGAAGTTATTATAAAAACTATTGCTGAATATGGACTAAATGGAGAGAGAAGCGAAGGTGAAACAGGAGTTTGGTTGGATGTAGGTACACCGTTTGCTCGTAAAATTTGTGCGATGGGTATTCGAACGAGTAGGTGGGTAACAATGCATGGGTTTGCACTAAATGTGAATACAGATTTAGGGTATTTTGATCATATAATTCCTTGTGGTATTCGTGGTAAAGCAGTTGCCTCTATGGAGGCTGAGTTAGGAAGGAAATTAGATGTAAAAGAGGTAAAGTCTAAAATAGTAAAACACTTCAAAGGTTTATTTGAAGTTGACCAAATAATACCAAAAGAAAAAAGCGAATTGTAAATTACAATTCGCTTTTTTTTATAATTATAAAACTAATTATTTTCTTGCTTTGATCTCAAAAGAAAATTGAATTAAGTCATTAATTGCTTTGTCTTTTAAATCGTCAAAGAATTTACCTGAACCGTACTTAACTCCAAAATCAGTTCTGTCAACGCTAAAAGGCTCACTTTTAAAAGTAATATCATTTCCGTTTTCCGTAAGTGTAGTCGGTATTGTAATACTTTTAGTAATGTCTTTGATTGTTAAGTTTCCAGTAACATGTAATTTACCTTCTTTAACTTCCGAGCTAGCAACTACGAATTTAGCAGTAGGGAACTTTTCAACATTGAAAAAATCTTTATTCTTTAAATGCCCTTCTAAGTTACCTTTCTTTTTACCTTCTAAATCTGAACATGAAATAGTTTTCATATCTACTACAAATTCACCAGCTTTTAATACGCCATTTTCAACATCAAATAAACCTTTTTCAAGAGTTATTGTTCCATTATGAGCATCTCCTACTTTTTTGTCACCTTTCCAAGTCATTGTAGACTCTGCAACGTTTACATTATAAGAATTAATAGGGTTTACAACCTTTTGGTCTACTTTTACTTCTTCTTTAGTTTCTACTTTTTTCTCTCCTTTACAAGATGTTAATACACTTGCAATTACAGCTAATGATAAGATTAGTTTTTTCATTTTGTTTTATTTATTTGTTTTTGAATTTATTTTCCATGGCAAATATATACACTATTTACCTCCTAAGAAATTATTTTTTGTCTTTTGTGTCAATTACAATTGTTACTGGTCCGTCATTTAGTAATGTAACTTTCATATCGGCTCCAAATTTACCTGATTGTATTTTCTTACCTAGATCATTTTCCAGTTGTAAAATAAAATTTTCATACATAGGAATTGCAAAATCTGGTTTTGATGCTTTAATATAACTTGGTCGATTTCCTTTTTTTGTTGATGCATGTAATGTAAATTGGCTAACAACGATAACGTCACCATTCATTGCTAATAACGAAGCATTCATCACATTATTTTCATCATTAAAAATTCTAAGGTTAACAATTTTCTTACTAAGCCATTTTATATCGTCTATTGTATCTAAATCTTCAATACCTAAAAAAATTAAAAGTCCAGAGTTTATAGTTGCTATCTTTTCACTATTAACGGTTACACTGGCTTCAGAAACTCTTTGAATAACAACTTTCATATTTTGATTAAACTATAATTATTCCCAAATATCCGTTCGGTAATTTTCTTCTTCACCTTCAATAATTTGCAAGTAACTTTTATATCTAGACCACGATATTACTTCATCTTCTAATGCATCCTTAACAGCACATTGAGGTTCGTTTACATGAATGCAGTTATTAAATTTACATGCTTGTTTTAGAGCAAAAAATTCAGGGAAATAATCACCTAATTCATCTTTTTCCATGTCAACGACTCCAAAGCCTTTAATACCGGGAGTATCTATGATTTTCGCATCGAAGCTTAGGTCAAACATCTCTGCAAAAGTTGTAGTATGTTGTCCTTGCTTGTGTTGCTCAGAGATTGCTTTAGTTTTTAAGTTTAAATTAGGTTCTATAGTATTTACTAACGTTGTTTTTCCTACTCCTGAGTGTCCAGCAAACATACTTACTTTCCCTGTCATAAGATCTTTTACTTTCTCTACATTTTTACCTGTAACAGCAGAAACTTCTATACAGTCATATCCAATAGGTTCATAAATATCTTTCAAGTACAAAATTTCAGCACGCTCTTCAATACTATACGTGTCTAATTTATTGAATACTAATACTGCTTTGATAGAATATGCTTCAGCGGTTACTAAAAAACGATCTATAAATGTTGTTAATGTAGGAGGATTATTAATAGTAATAAGTAAAAAGACTTGATCGATATTAGAAGCTATGATATGAGTTTGTTTGGATAGATTAACAGACTTACGTACGATATAATTTTTACGATCTTTAATCGTAGTAATAACCCCAGTTTCTTCATCTGTTTTTGTTTCTATTGAAAACTCAACAATATCACCAACAGCAATAGGATTTGTACTTTTAATTCCTTTAATTCGGAATTTACCTTTAATTCTACATTTATAAAATGTATTGTTTTCGGCTTTAACCCAGTACCAACTTCCAGTAGATTTATAAACAGTTCCTATCATAACAGCAAAGATGAGAAAATAACAGAATATTTTATCTGCTATACTAGAGTTAAATTTTACTATTTAAGAATATTTTAAATTTATAAGCTTTGTTTCAATATAGGTTGTGACTAAAAAGTTAAAAGGTTCTTACATTTTTAATGTAAGAACCTTTCCAGTATTATGAGTTGATAATATTTTTTTGATGATTAATACTCTCTTGATGAATTGCTTTGAAGATTTTCAAAACAAATTCTTCACTTAGGTTATTCTCTTCACCTTCAAGAATCATTTTACCAAGAATTTCATTCCAACGTCTTGTTTGTAAGATCGCTACATTCTTTTCTTTCTTCAAGGCACCTATTTTATCTGAAATTTTCATACGCTTACCTAACATTTCGATTAATTGATGGTCAACTACATCAATTTGCGTTCTCATGGTATTTAAAGCATTTCTATAATCTACTTCAGTGTCAGTTGTTTTTCTGATTTTTAGATCTTCCATCATTTGGATTAATGATGTAGGAGTAATTTGTTGTTTCGCGTCACTCCAAGCATTATCAGGATCGTAATGAGTTTCTACCATTAATCCATCAAAATTCAAATCTAAAGCCGTTTGACAAATATCGAAGATGATATCTCTTCTTCCTGCTATGTGAGAAGGGTCACATATTAAAGGAAGGTCTGGGAAACGGTTTTGTAATTCAATAGGAATTTGCCATTCTGGATTATTACGGTATCTTGTTTTTTCATAGGTTGAAAAACCACGATGAATTACACCTAATTTTTTGATATCAGCAGTATATAAACGCTCAATAGCACCAAGCCACAACGCTAAATCTGGATTCACAGGGTTCTTCACAAGTACAATTTTATCAGTACCAGCTAATGCATCTGCAATTTCTTGAACGATAAAAGGACTCACAGTAGTACGAGCGCCAATCCATAAGATGTCAATATCGTGCTCTAAGGCTAGCTTTACGTGATCTTTATTTGCAACTTCAGTAGCCACTAACATTCCTGTTTCTTTTTTTGCTCTTTGTAGCCATTTTAAACCCAATGCACCAACACCTTCAAAATTCCCAGGCCTAGTTCTTGGTTTCCAAATACCAGCTCTTAATACAGTAGCATCAGTATTTTTGAGTTCATGAGCTATTTTTAAAACCTGCTCTTCAGTTTCAGCACTACAAGGTCCTGCAATTACTAACGGGTGGTCTAATTCGAATTTTGATAACCATCCTCTTAAGTCTTTGTTGTTTTTCATTTGATTTATTTTTTGATAAGTTCGGTTTCTTTAATTCCGTTTAAAATTTGTTTAATATGATTAGTGTTTTTCATTTCAGCATATATAGCTGAATAATCGTCTTGTTCTAATAATGTTTTAAAGTGCTCTAGGTTATTTATATATTCTTTAAGTGTCTCTATTACATTTTTTTTGTTCTGTTGAAAGATAGGAGTCCACATAGCTGGTGAACTTTTGGCCAATCTAACAGTAGAGGCAAATCCACTACCAGCCATATCGAAAATATCACGTTCATTTTTTTCTTCATTTATAACTGTTTTACCTAGCATGAATGAGCTTATATGCGATAAATGAGATACATATGCAATGTGTTTGTCATGAGAATCAGCATCCATATAACGAATACGCATTCCAAGACTGGTAAATATTCCTAAAGCTTTTTCTTGTAGTTTAAAAGCTGTTTTTTCTACTTCGCATATAATGTTGGTTTTATTTCTAAACAAATCCTTTTGAGCAGCATTTGGACCAGAAAATTCTGTACCAGCGATTGGATGTGTTGCTAGAAAATTTCTTCGTTTTGGGTGGTTTTTAATAACTTCACAAATTGAACGCTTAGTAGAGCCAACATCAAAAACTAAAGTGTCATCTGAAATGGTATCTAATAATGTAGGTATTAAATTTAAAGAAGCATCTACTGGTATTGCTATAATTATTACAGCATTACTTTTTTCTTGTATATCTTTTAATGTGGCTTTATGGTCAATAACTCCTAATTCAAGAGCTTCTTGTAGGTGATTGGTATTATTATCTATTCCAAAAATAATGGAATTTTTATAATTCGATTTAATATCGATAGCTAAACTTCCACCAATTAATCCAAGACCAACAACAAAAATATTCATGTCTTTCACGTTTAAATTCTATTTATAGCTTCTTTTATTTTTGTTGTATCAACGCACAATGAAAATCGGATATATTTTTCTCCTTTAGAACCAAAAATGTGTCCTGGTGCAATGAAAATATGCTTATCATATAGTAATTCATTAATAAAAATATCAGCTGATTCTATTTCATCAGGTAGTTTTGCCCAAACAAATAATCCTGTAGTATCGTCTGAAAATGAACAGTTTAATTTTAGGGCTAACTTTTGTATTAGCTTTTTACGTTCGTCATAAATTTTATTTTGATTTATAATCCAACTTCTAGGTGTTTCGAGTGCAGCAATTGCTCCTTTCTGGATACTGTAAAACATTCCAGAATCCATTTGAGTTTTAACTTTCAATATTTCATTTATAAAATTTTTATTTCCTAATAGCATTCCTACACGCCATCCTGCCATATTAAATGTCTTACTTAAGGAGTTTAATTCCAATGCCACGTCTTTAGCACCTTCATAAGCTAAAATACTTTTAGGAGTATTGTTTAAAATGAAACTGTAAGGATTATCATTAACGATTAATATGTTGTGTTTTTTTCCAAAGTCAATCAACTGTTTGAAAGTAGTATCAGTACCTTTTGTTCCTGTTGGCATATGAGGATAATTAACCCACATAATTTTAACTTTTAATAAATCTAATTGTTCTAGTTTTTTAAAGTTAGGCTGGTAATTATTTTCTTCAATTAAATCATAAAAAATAGGTGATGCACCTACTAATTTAGTTACTGAGGTGTAAGTTGGATAGCCAGGGTTTGGTATAAGAACCCCATCACCCTCATTGAGAAGAGCCATAGAAATATGTAAAATACCTTCTTTACTCCCCATTAGAGGTAAAACTTCAGTTTCACTATTTAATAATACATTGTAATGATGTTCGTAAAAAGAGGTTATAGCATCTCTAAACTCAGGTAATCCTTGGTAACTTTGATACTTGTGTGCATTTTCTGAAGTTAAACTTTCATTCAATGCATTAAGCACAGCTTTTGGAGGATTTAAATCAGGACTGCCAATTCCCATATTAATAATAGGTTTTCCGTTTTTTATTAGTTGACGTACTTCTTTTAATTTAGTTGAAAAATAGTACTCTTTAACACTATGTAGTCTTTGTGCAAATTCAATCATAGCTTTCCGTTTTTATATTCACCTAAAATTTTAAAGTCTTCAGCCATAATGTTCATTATAGCTTTAGCTTTGGCGTAATCTTCATACTTATCAAAAGTTACATCTACAAAAAATGAATATTTCCAAGGAGTTTCTATTCTTGGTAATGATTGTATTTTAGTTAAATTTAAGTTGCAGTCACTTAAAACGTTAAGTATAGATGCTAGACTTCCTCTTTTATGTTCAAGTTCAAATTTAATAGAAGCTTTACTAATATCTGTGTTAGACATTATCTTGCCTTGTGGTTCTACGATAACAAATCGTGTAGCATTATTTTGTATCGTTTGGATATCGTTAGCTAAAATATTTAAATCAAAAATTTCAGCAGCTTCCTTACTTGCTAAAGCTCCGACACCTATCAACTGTTTTTTTTGAATCCTTTCAGCTACCTCCGCAGTATCTTTGTCTTCTATGAGCTTTATATGAGGATGTTTTTTGAAGAAAGATTTGCATTGTAATAGCGCCATTGGGTGAGAATACACTTCCTTTATATCTTGTATTTGCTGATTTTGAAGTGACATTAGATTCATGCTAATGTTTAAAAAGTATTCTCCAGTGATGCTGAGATTGTTATCGGCTATCAACGCATAATTCGGAATAATAGATCCAGCAATTGAATTTTCAATAGCCATAACACCATTATCGCATTCTTTTAGCAGTAAGCTGTTAACCAAAGAGTCAAAAGACATACACTTATTCAGTGAGATATCTTCGCTAAAATAATTTTTTGCAACTATGTGATGGTTGCTACCTTCTATACCTTGTATGGCTATTCTTTTCATTTTTAATCAAAAAAAAAGCCTCGAAAAAATCGAGACTTTACATGTATATTATGTTTTGTGTTAACAATATATGGTACAAAGTCTCAACTCCTACTAAAATAGTAAAAGTAAAAATAGAACCCTTGCCAAATGTTTTGTAACATCATTAGTTATTTTAATTATATGAGACAAATCTAATTATTTAATTGAATAAAACAAGTACTCTTAACATTATTTTTCAAGTTTTTTTAATAACGTAAAAATTAGCTGTGTTTTTTGAAATTTTCATAATAAAGTACCCTATTTATTGTTTCTTTTAATCAAAGGATGAGTTAGTTAAATCAAAATGTTTAATGTTTTTTAAATAACATTAAACATTTTGTATATTTGTGTGTGTTAATACGTTGTTTTGAAAAAGATTACAGAATGGTATCATTTTCTCTAACCAGCTATTATTTGAAATAATTTAAAATGAAACTATATATATTTAACTTTTTAGTAATGATGATACTACCAGCTCAAGTGATTTTTGATTTTAATAAAAATGCAGATACTTCCAAATGGAAGATAATTGATGATGTAGTTATGGGTGGAAAATCATCGGGTAATTTTTATATTAATGGATCGGGTAACGGAGTATTCGAAGGAGAAGTTTCATTAGAAAATAATGGGGGATTCTCTTCTCTACGCTTAAGATTTGATAAAGTAAGCACAGAAGGATTTACCAAAATAGTTGTAAAAGTTAAAGGAGACGGAAAGAAATATCAGTTTAGAATAAAAACCAAGACGTCGGATTATTATTCGTACATAAGTTATTTTGAATCTAAACAAGAATGGACAGATATTGAAATTCCTTTAAAAACCATGTCTCCGGCTTTTCGAGGAAGAAAGTTAGATATACCTAATTACGATGCAGATTTTATTGAAGAAATTGCTTTTTTAATAGGAAATAAAAAAGAAGAACGATTCAAGTTGGAAATAAATAAGATCATGTTAAAATAAATAGACTAGTTAGCTTATAAATTAAAGAAATGAAAAAAGAAGATTTTAAAATTCATATTATTGGAGCTGGAGTTAGTGGTCTTATTGCTGCTAAGGTTTTAGAATCAAGTGGGTATAAACCTGTTATTTTTGAGGCTTCTAATGATGTAGGAGGTAGGGTTAAAACAGATATAGTTGAGGGCTATCAGTTAGATCATGGATTTCAAGTATTGCTAACAGATTATCCTTTAGCAAAAAAATATTTAGACTATGAGTTATTAGAACTGCAAAAGTTTGTTCCTGGAGCTGTTGTGTATAAGCAAAAGAAAAAAGTGCTTTTAGGAGATCCTCTGAGAGATCTAAGTTTGCTGTTTCCGACGCTTTTTTCTGATATAGGAACTTTGGCAGATAAGCTCAGGATTTTTAGATTAAATACCCGTTTAAAAAGCAAATCATTAAAATTGATCTTCGAAGAAGAAGAAACATCAACAAAGGCTTATTTAGAAAGCAAAGGTTTTTCCAATCGAATTATAGGTGAATTTTTTAAACCTTTTTTTAGTGGTATTTTTTTAGAGTCTAAATTGGCTACATCAAGTAGAATGTTTGAGTTTGTATATAAAATGTTTGGTAATGGATATGCTACTATTCCCAAAAAAGGAATCCATGCAATTCCTAGACAACTCTCAGATGGATTACAGCATACTAGAATTCATCTGAATACCAAAGTGAAATCAGTTGAAAATAAAGCAATAGTATTGCATAGTGGAAAGAAGTATGAAAGTGATCTTACAATTATTGCTACAGAAGCAGGGAGTTTAATAAATCGTACCCATGGAAAGTTCAGAGATTGGAAATCTTGTCAAACATTATATTTCACAGCAAATAATAGACCTATAAAAAAACCAGTTATTGGATTAATTGCTGATGACTTTTCGTTAATAAATAATTTATTTTATCACACGAGCCTAGCTATGTCTAAGAAAGGAGATAAAGAATTATTGTCTGTTACTGTTGTGAGAGAACACGCTTTAACTGACGAAAAGCTTATCGAAGAGGTAAAAAAAGAGCTAGAAGTTCTGTGTGGAATAAGTGATGTAGAGTTTTTGAAACTCTACAATATAACTAAAGCATTACCAAATAATGACACTATTTCTTATGAAAATACATTAGATCAAATAAGAGTTGATGATACAATCATTTTAGCTGGAGATGTATTATTGAATGGTTCATTGAATGCAGCGATGGCTTCAGGAGAAAAAGCGGCAGAATATGCCATTGAGTTAATGACTGATAAATTGAACTAATTTTGGTAAAGCAGATTTATTATAAATTTATATTTCAGTAGATTTATATTCTTCTAATTTTTCAAGCGTTACATATTGTAATGCTTTTTTGTGTGTAGCGTTTAAATTTATCAATGGAGCTTTACCTGCTTTTTCAGCTTGCATCCATCGAGATATACACAAGCACCAGCTATCTCCTGGTTGTAAGCCAGGAAATGACCAGTGTGGAATTGGTGTAGATAAATCATTGCCTCTTGATTTAGTATAATCAAGAAATTCTTTTGTCATTATTGCGCAAACTATGTGAGTTCCATGATCAGAAGTAGTCGTTCTACAGGTACCGTCTCTAAAGTACCCGGTCATAGGATCTGTACAACAGCTTAAAATAGGTTTACCAAAAACATTTAATTCCATATTGTTAATTAGAATGCATTTTTTAAGCTTTCTATTTTATTTAAAATACGTTGCGCTTCGTGATGTTTTAAATGACTTTCATCATTGTTTTGATTGATTAACTTTTTTCGCTCTAACATCAACTTTTCGTATTCGTCTTTAAGTTTATCTTCTAAAGTTTTTTTCTTAAAGATATTCAAAAACATAATTTATTCTTTAAGGTAATTTTGTAGTTCACTTATTTTCTCAGGAGTATTAAAGGCACCTCCATAAAATGATGTAATAGTAGATGAAGTGTCATCTTTAATACCTCTAGAAGATACGCATAAATGTTTAGCATCAATAATAACAGCTACATCTTCTGTGTTTAGTATTGTTTTGAGTTCACTAGCGATTTGGTTTGTTAATCGTTCTTGGACTTGTGGTCGTTTTGCATAATACTGTACAATTCTATTAAGCTTAGATAACCCAATTACTTTACCAGAAGAAATATATGCCACGTGAGCTTTTCCAATGATAGGAACAAAATGATGTTCACAGTTAGAGTAAAAAGTAATATTCTTTTCTACCAACATTTGATTGTATTGGTATTTGTTGTCAAATAAAGCTACCTTAGGTTTATTTTCAGGATTTAGTCCAGAAAATATTTCATCAATATACATTTTTGCAACTCTATTAGGAGTACCTTTTAAACTGTCATCAGTAAGGTCTAAACCCATTACATTCATAATTTCTTTGAACAGAACGGCAATTTTTTCTTTTTTAATTTGATCTGAAGTTTCAAAGGCATCAGCACGCATAGGAGTTTCCAACCCTGTGTAAATGTGATCATTTCCAATTTCTTCATCAGTAAACCCATTAAGTTTACTTTCTTTAGTAAGGGTATTCAACATAATTTCTTGGTGTTTCGTAAAGTTTAATTTTAATGTCAAAAGAGGAATCGATTTTTGCTTTTATTAAATCGTAAATTACTATTGCTATGTTTTCAGCAGTAGGATTTAATTTTTCGAATTCTGGAACGTCTAGATTTAAATTCTTATGATCGAAACGCTCAAGAACTTCAGATTTAATAATGTCAGATAATATTTTTGTATCGATTACATAGCCTGTATCTGGATCACAAAAGCCAATGACTTTAACTTCCATTTCATAATTATGTCCATGATAATTCGGGTTATTACATTTTCCAAATACAGCTTTATTTTTAGCATCATCCCAATTAGGGTTGTGTAACCTGTGGGCTGCATTAAAATGTTCTCTTCTAACAATAGCTAGTTTATGCATTCTTATTATTGGTTTTTATTTTTCTGATTAAAATAAAGGTTCTGGTTTTCCCTTTAATCTAATCTCTATCCTTTTTTTCTTAGCTGTCAAACGTTTCATGATGTCCATTAGCTGAGAGTCTTTTGTTTTTTTGTAAATTTCATTAATGGCTAGAATCAATCTTTTAGCTTCTCTAGACGCAACTACTCTATCACTGGTAGACATATGGCTCATTTTTGCTTTTTCAAACTCTTGTGCTTGGTTTAGTAAATCCATATGATATATATTTTTGTTTAAGTTATATCAAATATAGTTAAACAAAATTAAATATCTGTATTTTAACCTATAAAATATTATTATGTAAGGATTGTTATCACTTATAATTAATAAAGATATTTTTATGGTTCGTGAGGTTAGAAGAGATGTAGTGTATTATTGAAATAAGATTTTTTGAAAGCATAAAAAAAGCCTCTCAAAAATTGAGAGGCTTTTCGCGGTCTGGACGGGACTCGAACCCGCGACCCCATGCGTGACAGGCATGTATTCTAACCAGCTGAACTACCAGACCGTTGCGATTGCGGGTGCAAATATACAAGCCTTTTTCGATTCTGCAAACTTTTTAAGAGAAAAAATTAAAATTTATTTCTGCTCACTAGGTAAGTTGTTAATACAGTGTGAAGTCCGTCATTAATATTTACAGGGACATAACTGATTTTATATTGCAGGCATTTGTTTTTTAGAGTTGAAAAGTATTTAGACACTTCATTAGTGTAGTCCTTTCTTATAGAATCAGCATACAAGTCTATTTCTTGATTTGTTTCCACATCTACATATTTTCTTGGAGTATTATCAAAATCAAAATTAAACTCTGTTTTTCCGTCATAAGTATGAAATAAGACTACTTCATGTTTGTTATGTTTGAGATGGCGTAAAGCGTCAAACAATTTATCTTGATCTTCCGAAGTTTGAAACATGTCTGTGAATAAAAAAATCAAAGAACGCCTATGTATCTTTTCTGCAATTTCATGCAAGTATGTATAAGTTTCTGTGCTTTTAGTTTCTTTGGGACTAATCAGCAGGTTCTCTAATTGACGTAATAATAGTTTTCTATGTCTTTCACTTCCTTTTTCAGGGGCATAGTATTCATAGGTATCAGCGTATATACTTAAACCTACAGCATCTCGTTGTTTTTTGAAAACTTCAAGTAAACACGCTGTTGCAACAGAAGAAAAACCAATTTTATTAAGGTTGTCAAATTGCTGTGTTTGTTGAATAGGATAATGCATAGATGATGAATTATCTATAATCACATGACATCTTAAATTAGTCTCCTCTTCATATTTCTTTATGTATAACTTTTCAGTTTTAGCAAAAAGTTTCCAATCTATGTGGCGAGTGTTTTCTCCTTTATTGTATAGTTTATGTTCAGAAAATTCAACAGAAAAACCATGGAATGGACTTTTGTGCATTCCTGTTATAAAACCTTCGACAATTTGCTTAGCCAAAAAATCAAGGTTTTTTATTTCAGATGATTGGATATTTGAAAGATCAATACTCATATATCGAAAATAAAAAAAGGTTTGACAAAAGCCAAACCTTTACATTCATTCTTTTTAAGAACTACATATATTATAATGCAGCATCAATTTTGTCCGTGTATGCTTTCTTTGGAGCAGCACCAACTTGTTTGGCAACAACTTCTCCGTTTTTGAAAACTAATACTGTAGGAATATTTCTTACACCGTATTTTGCAGCAAATTCTTGATTTGCGTCTACATCTACCTTTCCAACAACAGCTTTACCCTCGTATTCGCCGCTAATTTCATCGATAATAGGACCAACCATTCTACAAGGGCCACACCATGTTGCCCAAAAATCTACTAAAACAGGTTTGTCAGATTTTAATACTACTTCATCAAATGATGCATCTGTAATTTCTAATGCCATTTATTTTCTTTTTTATTTACTATACACAAATGTAATAATTTATTTCACTAAATAAACCTTTTGATAGATTGGTTTTTCTTATATGAGCATCGATTTTACAAATAAACAATGCCCGTAAGTTTTTATAAGTTAGATAATAGTACTAAATTTGCGACTTAAATTTTGGAGGAAAGATTTGATTCTGATTGCAACCTCGTAAAAAAATGCTAAAGCAGTAATGTTTTACTTCTTTTGCGACCAATAGTTTCAAGTCTTAGTTAATAATTAAATTACAAACATACTATAATGCCTTATTTTTTTACATCAGAAAGTGTATCAGAAGGACACCCAGATAAAGTTGCAGATCAAATTAGTGATGCTTTAATAGATAATTTTTTAGCATTTGATCCAGAAGCAAAAGTTGCTTGTGAAACATTAGTAACAACAGGTCAGGTAGTACTGGCAGGTGAAGTGAAATCTAAAACATATCTTGACGTTCAAAAAATTGCAAGAAACGTAATCAACAAAATTGGATATACTAAAAGTGAATACATGTTCGATGGTAATTCATGTGGTATATTTTCTGCAATACATGAACAGTCAGACGATATTAATAGAGGAGTAGATAGAGCTTCGAAAGAGGAGCAGGGTGCAGGAGATCAAGGAATGATGTTCGGTTATGCTACTAATGAAACGGAAACGTACATGCCATTAGCACTAGATCTTGCACATCTAATATTGAAAGAACTTGCAGAGTTACGTAGAGAAAACAATGAAATTAAATATTTAAGGCCAGATGCAAAGAGTCAGGTAACTATTGAATATTCAGATGATAATATTCCTCAACGAGTTGAAGCTATTGTAGTTTCTACTCAGCATGATGATTTTGATGCTGATGAAGCTATGCTTTCTAAAATTAGAGAAGATATTGAGAATATTTTAATACCAAGGGTAATCGCTAAATTACCTGAGAATATTCAGAAGTTATTCAATAATGATATTAAGTATCATATAAACCCAACTGGTAAATTTGTAATAGGTGGTCCTCATGGTGACACAGGTTTAACAGGAAGAAAAATTATAGTTGATACTTATGGAGGGAAAGGAGCACACGGTGGAGGTGCATTTTCTGGTAAAGATCCTAGTAAAGTAGATAGAAGTGCTGCTTATGCAACACGTCATATTGCAAAAAATTTAGTTGCTGCAGGAATTGCAGACGAAATTTTAGTACAGGTTTCTTATGCTATCGGTGTAGTTGAGCCTATGGGAATATTTGTTGACACATACGGAACTGCAAAGGTTGATCTAACAGATGGTGAAATCGCTAAAAAGGTTTCTGAGATTTTTGATATGAGACCTCATGCCATTGAAACTAGATTAAAACTACGTACACCAATTTACAGTGAAACTGCAGCTTATGGACATATGGGTAGAACTAATGAAATTGTTACTAAAACCTTTGTTCAACCTAATGGAGACAGTAAAACGTTAGACGTAGAATTATTTACTTGGGAAAAGTTAGATTATGTAGCAAAAATTAAGGAAGCTTTTTAATTTTCATATCCATAACACATAAAAATACCTGAAATAGCATTTGTTATTTCAGGTATTTTTATTTAAATATTTTATAAGCTAATTAGCTGAGATTCTTATTTCTTAAAAGTATATGAAACTGTAATCATATCTATGAGAATAGATATTACTTTATATTTAGTATATAGGGAAGTCTAGTTTGAATACCTTCTAACTTTTTAAATTGCTTTATTTGGTTAAATAGTTGATAGTATTCATCACCTAGCGTTTCTTTTAGGATGTCTTCTTTTTTAATGTTACCAGCTATAGGTAATGTACTAAGTACATCTCTATAGTCTTTGTTGTAATTAGGATAATTGCGTATTCTGAAATCTTGAATATTTGCTAATTGAACAGCAGCAAGAACGGCATCTTCCAATCCTCCAAGTTCATCTACTAATCCATTTTTTAAAGCTTCTTTACCAGTCCAAACTCTTCCCTGTGCTATCGCGTCTACAGCTTCAAAAGTCATCTTTCTACCCGTTGCTACTCTAGTAACAAAAGTTGTATAAATTTGTTCTACACCTTCTTTGGTTACATTATAAAATTTATCTGATATAGGTTCGAATACACTATATTTCGCACTATTATTAGTTGAAACTTGTTCTGCATTTATACCGATATCTTTTGAAAGTTGATGAGCGTTTGGTATAGCGCCAAAGACACCTATAGATCCAGTTATTGTAGTAGGTTCAGCAAAAATTAAGTCAGCATTACAAGCTATATAATATCCACCAGAAGCAGCTACATTACCCATAGAAACTACCAAAGGTTTTTCAGTTAACTCTAATTCACGCCATATTAATTCAGAAGCTAAAGCACTACCACCCGGAGAATTCACACGCAGAACAATTGCTTTTACATTGCTATCATTTCTGGCTTTTCTAATAGCAGAATTAATTAAGTCTTGCCCGATAATATTTTCGTTGCCTTTACCATACATTATTTCTCCTTGAGCATAGATTACCGCAATTCTATTTTTTGATAACGAAGTTTTCCTTCCTTTACCTGAAGCAATATAATTCTTAATAGAGATAGTATTGATACTAGATTTTGCCGCATCTTCAAGTCGATCTAAATATTCATCTTCATATATTGCTGCATCAATAAGGTTATTTTTCTTAGCTAATTCAGCATTTCTTCCTTCAGAATTGTCAGCAATTGAATTAAGTGTCTCTACAGGTATCTTTCTGCTCTTACTTACTGATGAAGTAATTTCAGACCAAATTGAGTTTAAAAATGAAGAAACTTGTTCTCTATTTGCATCACTCATTTTATTGGATAAAAAAGGCTCAACTGCACTTTTATATTTACCATGACGAATAACTTCCATCTTAACACCATATTTATCTTCAAAATCTTTGAAATAAAGTACTTCTGAGGTTAAACCGCCAAATTCAATTTGACCAACTGGATTTAAAAATAAACTATCTGCAACAGAGCTTAAATAATAATTTTTTTGAGTGTATACATCGTTGTATGCGTAAACGAATTTACCAGATTCTTTAAACTCTTCAAGCTTTTTTCTTATCGCTTGTATTTGCGCAATACCAGCACGTACTGTAGGTGTTTTTATACTAATTCCCTTTATATTGTCGTCAAGCTGAGCATTATCAATAGCGTTAAGAATTTTATTTAAAGCTGTTTTACCTCTATTAATTTCTAGTGCTTGAATAATTGGATTTCGCTCACTAGGAGCATAATCTTTAACAACATCTGATAACTGGATTTCTAGAACTGAATTTGGTTCAACGATAACAGGATCACTACTACCCATAGCAGCACCAATACCAGCAAAGAGAATAAAAAGTAAGAATAAAGCGATGAAAAAGCCTAAAATTGAGGCTAATAAATTGCGTAAGAATTTCATTTTATTGGGTTAAAATTAGACAACAAATATACTGTTTTATCGAAGTACCATTCTGTATTTTCGTTGCGCAAATTCGAAATAATTGAATAATTTATAGTTTACATCATAGCCGTAATCAATGTGTTGTTCGTATTCTATTATATTTCCGTAGATATTAGGATTAAATACTGTAGGACGATTAACTCTAGTATTCCATATACCTACATAGTATAAATTCTTATTTTGTAAATATACTTGAGAGAAATAACCACTAGGCAAAGCAATAGTATTTAAATAGGTAGAAAATCCAGGATCCATAATGATGATTTCGTATTCTAAGCTATCATTTTTAATTACAACTGGCTCTTCCTGTTTAATTGTGTTTGTTTTCGGAGATGAACTGCATGCCCAAAATAGTATAGTAAGTACAAATAATGTACAAAATTGGTTTAAAATTTTCATGGCATAATATTAGTATATAAAGATAAAAAAAGATATACGGTTAGCGTATATCTTATTGCTTTTTAATATGTTAATGTTTTGTTATTTTAATAAATCAGTTTGATTGAAAAGTGAATTAAGGCTTTTTTTAGCTTTTCCTTTACCGTCATTTAACCACTCTAAATACTTATCTTTATCTGGAGTGTAACCTACAGGTGTATTTAGTACCTGTTTACCATCTGAGCTAACTAAAACATAATAAGGCTGTGTATTTGTTTTAAAGAAAATTGTTTGAAAATGAGACCATTTATGTCCGTATGTATTTAGTGTTCTTGTACCTCCGTTCACTCTATTAACTACTATTTGTTCTTCTTTAGGTAATTCTTTTCTATCATCTACATAGAGAGAAATTAAAACATAATCATTTCGTAAGACATTGTCAACCTCTTGTATAGGCCAAACATGCTCCTCCATTTTTCTACAATTAACGCAAGCATACCCTGTAAAATCTAACATTATAGGTTTTCCTTCTTTCTTAGCAAAAGCTAGGCCTTCTTTTAAATCTTTGAAACAAGTTAAGTTATTAGGGCATTTGTTAGGATATATAAAACTATAACCTACAGGAGGCGCTAATCCGCTTAGTAAAGAAAGTGGTGTAAACGTATTTGTTTCTTTATTGATTCTGAAACCTGAAGCTAAATAAATGGTGAAGGCAGCTATTAAAATTCCAAAACTAATTCTAGCAAAACCAATTTTCTGCATTCTAGAATCGTGGGGGAATTTTACAATTCCAAATAAATATAGTGCGAGTCCAGCAAAAATTACAATCCATAAAATTAAAAAAGGCTCTATTTTTAAAATATTCCAATGCGCAACCAAATCTGCATTAGATAAAAATTTGAAAGCTAAAGCTAATTCTAAGAAACCTAAAATTACCTTAACATTAGTCATCCATCCACCGGATTTAGGGAGTGATTTAAGCATATTAGGAAATAAAGCAAATAAGGTAAAAGGTAATCCTAAAGCTACACCAAAACCAGCCATTCCAGAAGTAAGTTGCCATGCGCCGCCGTCAGACGATAATGATCCTGCTAATAATGAACCTAGTATAGGCCCAGTACAAGAAAAAGAAACGATAGCAAGTGTAAGTGCCATAAAGAACACACCTATAATTCCTCCAGATCCTTCTTTTTCAGTAGTAGTATTTGTCCATTTACTAGGAAGCGTTAGTTCGTAAAAACCAAAAAAAGACCCTGCAAAGAAGACAAAAACAATAAAGAAAATTATGTTTAACCAAACGTTAGTTGAGATCTCATTAAGTATATCAGGATTAATAGAATCTATTAAATGAAAAGGAATACTTAAAAGTAAGTATACTGCTAAAATAAAGAATCCATATAGAATAGCTTTAGATACCCCAGCTCCTTTAGAACTATCTTTTTTAGTAAAAAAGCTTACGGTTAAAGGAATCATAGGAAAAACACAAGGAGTTAATAAAGCTAACAACCCACCAAGAAAACCTAATCCGAAGATGTTTAATAAAGAAGAACTTTTATTTGTTTTTGCCGCTAAAGTACTTGAGTTATTTTCTTTATCTATAGCATTAATGTCTATAGAAGGCAATTGTAATTCATTTTCTGTAATTCCATACAAAAGCATATTAGCTTCTGTATTGGTTAGTTTAGCTAAGTCCTTTTTCGTTTCATTAGTTTTATTATTGCCAGAAGGCGCAATAAAAGTAAGTGTTTCAACTTTTGGAGGTAAACATCTAACATCGTCACAAACCATAAACTCTATTTCAGTAGCTATTTTTGCGCTTTTGTTAAGTAATTTAATTCGTTGTTTAAATGTTGTTTTCTTTGCGAAATATTTAATTCGCATTTTAAATGTTTTATCATCTTCAGTAATTCCTTCTTCTTCCGAGGTGTTTCCTACCAACTCATAGTCATCATTAGGAGCATACGTAAATACAGTAGGACGTGGTCCTCCTTTTGGTACTTTTTGAGCATATAAATGCCAGCCATTATCAATAATAGCAGTAGTGATTAAATCATATTCTGTTTCAGATATCTTCTTAACACTCGTTTTCCATTGCACAGGATCAAATAGTTGAGCTTCAGAAACGAAATATGATGTTACGCATAGAAAAAGAAAAACTAATTTTTTCATGATAAATACAATAAATTATAAGTTGTAGTAGTATGACGTAAATGTAACCTTTTTCCTACAATAAAAATTAGTATATTTTTTTGAGATTTGTATTTTTAAGTTTTAAGAGTACCTTTAAAACAAAATATAACACCATGAAAAAACGTTGTGCTTGGGCGGGAACCGATCCTTTATATATTGCTTATCACGATACAGAATGGGGAGTTCCTGTTTATGATGATGAAACACTATTTGAGTTTTTGATTTTAGAAACATTCCAAGCAGGTTTAAGTTGGATTACTATACTTAAGAAGCGAGAAAATTTCAGAAAAGCATTTGATAATTTTGCGTGTAAGAAAATAGCGAATTATTCAGAAGAAAAATATGAAGAGCTCATGAATGATAAAGGAATTATCAGGAATAAATTAAAAATAAAAGCGACTATAACCAATGCTCAGTTATTTATGAAAATCCAAGAAGAATTTGGAAGTTTCTCTAAGTATATATGGGATTTTACAAATGGAAAACCAATAAAGAATAATTTTAAAACAAGTGAGGATGTACCAGTTACAACAGCATTATCTGATCAAATTTCCAAGGACTTAAAAAAAAGAGGTTTTAAATTTGTTGGTTCTACAGTAATGTATGCTTTCATGCAAGCAACAGGTATTGTTAACGATCATATAACAGATTGTTTTAAATATAATGAAGTATAATGATTAAAAAAGCAAAAGATCCAGGGTTTGGGTATAACTCAACAGAAAATGTAAAGGAAATAATAGATAAAGATGGTAGCTCAAATATAGTTCACCATAATAGAAAGTTTAGTGTTGACGATCTTTATACTTTTTTTATAGAACTTAGTTGGTGGTATTTTTTCATATTAGTTATTTTAGGATATACGTTTCTTAATATTTGCTTTGGTTTACTTTACACCTTAATAGGTATAGAGCAAATAACACCATCTAAAGGAGATCTTTTTAAAGATTTTTTGAATGGTTTTTTCTTTAGTGCCCAAACCCTTACTACTGTTGGTTATGGAGGTATAGCACCCAAAGGGATATTAGCAAATATTATAGCTTCATTTGAAGCAATGATAGGATTACTTAGTTTTTCATTTATAACCGGACTGTTATATGGAAGGTTTTCTAAGGCAAAAGCAGCAATTAGATTTAGTGATCATATAATTGTAAGAGATTTTAAAGAAGGAAGAGCTTTAATGTTTAGGTTAATGAATAGTAGAAAATCTATTATGATTGAACCAGAAGCCACAGTAACATTATCAATAAATAAGGTTGATGAATTAGGGAACTACAAACGAAGCTTTTTTAAACTACAACTAGAAAGAGAAAAGATAACATATTTACCAACTCTATGGACTATAGTACACGAAATAAATGAGGACAGCCCTTTTTATGGGTTGTCAAATGGAGAAATGATGAATTTAGACGCTAACCTATATGTTTTAATTCAATACCATGAAGAATCTTATGGGCAAAAAGTATATCAAGCGACGACTTATAATTGCTCTGAACTCATTTTTAATAAAAAGTTTAAGTCATCTACGGCCTTTAACGAAGATGGTTACACTATTCTGGATCATGAAAAATTGAATGACGTAGAAAAGTTATAAATATTACCTCTTTAGAAGAAACCTACCTTTTTGTGTAGTATAGAATAAATGAATGGGAATTATTTTTGCATAAAAATATAATCCCATGCAAAACAGATATAATAAAAATAATGTTTACCTCTCCGAAAAAGAGCAAGAGCAGATAAAGAATTGCCCAATAATAATTGTGGGTGCTGGTATAGGAAGTGTAATAGCTGAGTGTGCTTTGCGATTTGGATTTGAAAATATTACAATAGTAGATACAGAGAAAGTAAAGTTGTCTAATTTGAGTCATCAAAACTACACAGAAGACGATATAAATACTAATGCAGTAGAAGCTATTAAAAAAAGACTGATAGCAATTAATAAGGATGCGAAAATTAAAGTGTATGATAATCCTTTAACGGAAGATATTACAGTATCATTAATAAAAGATCACAAAATAGCAATTAATGCTTTAGATTTCACCTCAGAAATTCCATTAGAATTTGATCGAACCTGTCAACAAAAAAGTATTCCAGTATTGCATCCGTACAATTTAGGATGGGGAGGTTTGGTAACTATTATAGCACCAGATGGATTGGCGCTAGACTTACTTGAAAAGCCTGAAGAAATGTTAAACGAGATTCAAATAGCAGAATATGTTTCAAGTTATTTGAAATTCTGGAGAACACCTCACATTTGGATCGATGAAGTTTTGGAGAAATATAAAGATAAAGAAGATACTTTTCCTCCAGCCCAACTATCCATAGCTTCTTGGACTGTAGCATCTATGTGTACTCATTTACTATTTAATATTGTTACCAACAAAGAATTTAAAAAGTTCCCAGAGTTTTACTTATCAACAGTAATGAATGGTTAGATCAACTTATTATTTGTTGCGTAAGCTATAGCCTCAGAAATATTGGCGACTTCTAACTTGTCAAATAATTTTTTTCTATGGAACTTAACCGTATCTGGCGAAACAAAAATAGAATTAGCTACCTCGTTAATAGTATATCCTCTAGAGGAATATTGTAATATTTCTTTTTCTCTACTGGTTAACTTTATTTTCTCCGTAGCTTTCCAGAAGTCCCCTTCTAAATCATATTTAAAAATCTTATTATCTCCTTTCTTATAAATTTTAATATTACCCGATTGTTGTTCAGCCGATAATGATATGATACAAATAGCTTTCCATATTTGTCCATTAGCTGTTAGAAATAAGGGAGTTAACTTTTGGTTGATTAAAATAACTTTACCTTCTTGGTTCTTCAAATTAAAGTCATACGAAATAGTATGCCACTTACGATCCTCAACAGGAATTTTATCATAAAAATCAAACCCTATGGTATTAATCTTTAATAATAAATCTAAGTCAGATTTGGTAACATATTTGAAGTAAAAGGAATACCCCATTTCTTTTACTTCTTCAGCTGAATGTCCACAAAGAAACAAAGGGTTATCTGAAACATATTCAAATCCTTTCTTCTGATAATCGATAACATAAATGCTTTTATAGGTGGTCCTAGCAAAAGCCTTTATAGGTTCTAAATAATCAGAAGTCTGATTTTGCTCATCATTAGAAATACTTCCCACAGTATTTTTAAATGAGAAGAAATCATTTATATCGGTCATAACGGAGGAGTTTACACAAATATAACTTTTTTTATAAAAACTACACAAACGGGTGGTTTTTACTTAATATGCTGGTAACTACACCTTTGTGTAATATATCCACTAGCATCTCTAGGTAGTTTTGAGAGTAAAATATACCATTATGATACTAGCTAAAAACTATTTAGGAAAACTTAATTCAACTCAAATATTTGACCTTGCAAAATTCGTTGTAGATGAAAATTTTAGTCATCATGCAGATAACAATTTACCAGAAGAGTATGTAAATGACATAAAATCTATCTGTAATGAAGAAGCAAAGTATTATAATGATTCTGAAATTTATGTTTCTAAAAATGATTTAGGCTCGATATCTGGAGCAATACGTGTTTTAAAATGGAATTACATTGATGAATTACCAATACAAAAGATTTTTGGAATAAATCCCTTACTTGCTTTAAAAAGTCCTAAAATAAACGATATATATCATATAGGGCGATTTGCTATTAGTAAGAATACTACGGATAAAAATTTATTTAAAAAATTAATGGTATTAGCTATAACTCCAATTTGTAAGGAAGAAGGAAATATAGCTTTTGCAGAATGTGATAGTAAACTACTAAGAATACTTAATCTTTTAGGTATTAAAACACATGTTATTGGTGATTCAATAGAATATTTAGGTTCAGAAACTATTCCAGTAGCAATGACTTCAGAAGGTTTAATGAACTTTTATAATAAGTACAAATATCTGGTTTCAGAAGAGGTCATAACACCAAATAATGAAGAAACGTACACACTACCTAAAAGTGTAGTTTTCAATGGTTCAAACCAAAGCTACCCTTTAGTGTAGTAATGACTAGGGAGTTAAAAGTTAGCTTTGAAATGTATTCAAGAAACAACAATACACAATAACAAAAAAACCTTGGCCAAAGGGGAAGACCAAAAACGGGAACATGTCTTAAAACTGCATTCATATTTACTAATACTAAAAACTTTAAAAAATGAAAAATTCAAATCCAGAAAACTTCTTAGACACACAAGAATTATCAGCATTGGAAAACGAAACTGTAACAGGAGGAGCAGACGCAGTTGACGTGGAAGTTAAAAAAGAGAAAAAGAAGGAAAAAGCTTCAAACTAATTACTAACCAATAAACTTTAAAAAATGAAAAATTTAAATCCAGAAAATTTCTTAGATACACAAGAATTATCAGCATTGGAAAATGAAACTTTAACAGGTGGAGCTGATAATGTAGACGAAATCGTAGTAGAGAAAAAGAAAGTTAAAAAAAGAAAATAATTAATTAAGAAAGATGAAAAATTCAAGCCCAGAAAACTTCTTAGATACACAAGAATTATCAGCATTAGAAAACGAAACTGTAACAGGTGGTAATGCTGTTGAAGATGTAAAAGTAGAAAAGAAGAAAGAAAAAAAGAGAAAATAATAACTAACCAATAAATATTTAAAAAGATGAAAAATTTAAATCCAGAAAATTTCTTAGACACACAAGAATTATCAGCATTAGAAAACGAAACTGTAACAGGAGGATCTGCGGCTGTAGATGATGTAATAGTTAAGAAAGAGAAGAAGAAAGAATTTCTTAATAACTCTTTTAAAAGGGGTGGTCATTTCTCAGAAACACCCCTTTTTATTTTCTAATTAAACAAAGAAAAGGATATGAAAAACAAAGAAACCCCAGAAAGTATTTTAGAAACACAAGTGCTAACAGCCCTGGAAAATAGATGCTTAAAAGGAGGTAATGCTACCGAAGATAATTTAACAACAAAATGTAAATGCAAATGCAAATGTAAGGAGGAAGCTACTTCTTAAATAACACGTATTTATTATAAAACCAACAAATCCTATAAAACTCAAAAAAATGATTAACAAAAAAATAAAGCCAGAAGACTTTTTAGATATTCAAGAATTGTCAGCATTAGAATGCTTCAATTTAAAAGGAGGAAAAGATGAAATAGTTCTTAAAAAAGGGTTCAAGAAAAGAGATCACATTAAACATTAGAAAAGATGGAAAATAATTTCAATAGAGATTGGTGGCTTTCATTTATCGAAAAAAACCTCTCATTCTCGCAAACACAGGTATATAAAAATGTGTTTACTAAAGATTTGGTAAGTACATTAAATGAAGGAGTTCGTGAAATGCTTAGATCTAGAATTAATAGGCTAGATATTAATAGCGGATTCAGGTTGTATATTAATGATAAAGAATTAAGTGATTCTGAAATCAGAAAGGTAATTAAGAATAATAAATTAGGTGAAACTGAAGATATCGAAGCATATTGTAGTCGTGTATTTGGTGAAAAATTCGGAATTATTACCAATTATGGAGAAAAGCATTCTGAGATTTTAGCAGAACATATTCTAAGAACAGTACAACCATTGTTTGATATTATAGGAATTCCACCATGGGGCCTAGAGCTAACTACTTTTATTGGAAATTATGGATGGACACCTTTAGGAATTCATACCGATAATAGAGGAGAAAATGTATTGCACTATCATTTAGGACCTGGTAATAAAAAAATGTACGTATGGGACGAAGAGGTTTACGAAAAGGAAGGAAAAGGAGTTTCAAATAACAAGAATGTTGAGCCGCTATTGCCGCATGCTAAAGAATTTGAATTCGGAACTGGAGATTTATATTACATGCCTTGGAATAAACATCATATAGGGTATTCAGGAGAGTTCTCTGTAGGAGTAACCTTATGGTTCAACAACCCTACTCGATACGATTTTTCTAAGTTGATGATAGAAACTATTCAAAATCTATTTTTGAAGAATGATCAAAGTATCATAGAAAGTCAAATAGACTACGTTACTAATGAAAATACCTTTTTAGATTTTATTAATACGTTAAATGTTGATAGAGAAACATTAAACGCACCATTAGAAGACTTCCTTAAGCATACTTACAACGAGTACAAGAAGTGCTTAATAAGTAATGGAGGATGGCAGAATATACCTTTGAGTCATCATAAAAAAATAGAAAGTACTAAAGAGTATTTTCCTAATCTAGAAACGAAAAGAGTAAGAACGAATAATCTTTACAAGATCAATACAGAACGAAATGGTGATCGATTAGTAATTTATGTTAGAGGAACTAGATTATCATTTAAATATTTTGACGAATTACAAGAAATAATAGACATGTTGAATGTAGGAGAGTCAATAGCTGTTATAGATATGATTAATCGATTTGACAGACTGCCTAAAGATGTTGTTTTATACTTTTTAAAAGTTCTCATAAATAACAAAGGAGCTAAAATTGAAGAAGTTGAATTAACAGAAGCAGTGTTATGTTAGATCATTATGAAATAAAGAAAGAAGGAAAAAACAAATATGTATTCTACAATAAAGAAAATGTAGAATATCAATTAGTTGTGAAAGTCTCAGGATTACAGTATCAAAATGAGGAAGGTAGCTATAAAAATGTTTTAGAAATCGCTTTAAACTGCGATACCAATACAGCGAATAAAGATTATTTAACGGTAAAGACTTTGGCAGCTTTTTGTACCCAAGTAACTAAGCATTACGATGCCGTTTACATGCAAATACATAACCAGCCAGAAATAATAAATAATAATAAAATAGAACGAAGAGGTATTTCCAGAATACGACTTTGGAACAGAGTAGTTAGTAAATACTTTAATGATTATATCATGTTAACTAATCTAGTTTTAGCGCCAAATAGTAATAGTGATTTACTAAGCGTTGTTGTAAAAAAAGACTCTGTTTATTTTAAAAAGGTAGTAGCGAATTTTTACCGCTTCTGTTACCGTAAAATGTATAAAACCATCTAGCAATATGTTTAAAAGTCATAACTCAAATATTAAGTTCGTAAGACAGCATGATTTAATGGATTGTGGACCCGCTTCTTTAAGTATGATTACAAGTCATTATGGCAATAAGTTTTCATTACATAGCTTAAGAGCGTTATGTCAAATAGGTAAAGATGGCGTTTCTATGCTAGGAATTATTCATGCCGCAAAAAAGATAGGATTTACATCTAAATCTATTAAGTTAAACTTAAAACAATTAGTAGATAATTTTATAGCGCCATGTGTTTTATATTGGAATAAGAATCATTTTTTAGTTCTTGAAGCCATTACATCAATAAATGGTAAAAATAGATTTCATATTCTCGATCCTGCTCACGGAAGAGTGGTATTAACAGAAGATGAGTTTAGGAATCCTTGGTTAAAAGGAGAAGAATCTGGAATTGCCTTATTTTTAAATCCTACAGATGCATTTTTTACACTCAAAGATCAAAATACACTAAAAGATCGTTTAAAACACATCTTAGTTTTATTCGCTCCATATAAGCGTAAGATAGGAATGTTGATGATTTTTGTATTAATAGGGAGTTTACTCAGTATTATGCTTCCTTTCTTAACTGAGGCATTAATAGATAAAGGTGTAAACACAAAAGACCTAGACTATGTAAGCTTAATTCTTTTAGCACAATTATTCGTTTTTTTAGGAATAATGGGAACTACAATTTTAAGAAACTGGTTTACATTAATTGTTGGAGCCAAATTTAGTATAGATATTATTTATTCATATTTAAGTAAAATTTTAAAACTACCGATGAGTTTTTTCGATACCAAAAACTCTGGAGATTTTAATCAAAGAATACAGGATAATGTTAAGATAGAAGAGTTTTTTACATCAGATAGTATTTTAACAGTATTCTCTATCTTAACATTAATCATATATTCAGTCATTTTACTGTATTACGATCCATATTTATTTATACTCTATCTTGGGTTAACAATCATAGCTGTGTATTGGTCTTTCTTCTGGTTGAAGAGGAGAAAGGTGTTAGATTATCAATTATTTAGAGCTAAGTCTGAAAATCAAGAAGCCGTTTACGAATTCTACAACGGTATTAAAGAAATGAAATTAAATCAGTATGAAGATTATAAGAAAAATGAATGGATAACATTGCAAAAACGTTTACTATCTATAAATATAAAGTCATTAAAAATAGAACAATTTCAATCCATCGGTTTTACGTTTTTCAATCAACTTAAAAATATCTTAGTTACTTTTTTAGCAGCAAGTTATGTAATACAAGATTCCATAACGCTGGGAGCTTTGTTAAGTGTTTCATTTATAATTGGGCAAATGAATTCTCCTATTCAGCAAGTATTAGTATTTATACGATCACAACAAGACGCTATGTTGAGTTTTGACAGATTGAGTGAGGTTTATACGCAAGAGGAAGAAGAGAAAGATACAGATATTGTACTAAATCTAGCATCTGAGCCAGTTGATGTTACGTTAAAAAATGTAGACTTTAAGTATAATCTATTATCAAGGAATTACATTCTGAAAGATATAGATATTACAATTCCAAAAGGAAAAGTAACCGCAATAGTAGGACATAGTGGAAGTGGGAAAACAACACTGATGAAATTATTATTGAAATTTTTCGCCACAGCTTCAGGAGAAATACGTTACGGAAATCATGAAATTGAAGAAATTTCAGCACAAAGCATTCGGGAGCATTCTGGTATTGTAATGCAGGATGGTTACATATTTAACGATACTATTGAAAGAAATATAGCACTAAATGAAAGAGAAATAAATCAAGAAAAATTGTACAAAGCTCTAAAGGCGGTCAATTTAGATGAGTTTGTAACATCATTAGCTTTAAGAGAAAAAACAAGGATAGGTTCCGGAGGAAATGATGTTTCTGGCGGACAAAAACAGCGAATCTTAATAGCTAGAGCTATTTATAAAAATCCAAAATATATTTTTTTAGATGAAGCTACTTCAGCGTTAGATGCAACAAACGAAAAAGAAGTTCATAATAATTTACAGAAGCTTTTTAAAAATAAAACAGTAGTAATTATAGCGCATCGATTAAGTACCGTACAAAATGCAGATCAGATTATAGTATTATCGAAAGGTGCTGTAGTTGAGCAAGGTACACACGAAGAATTAATTACAAAGAAAAATCACTATTACACATTAGTAAAAAACCAATTAAATATTTAGAAATTATGAAAATTAAAATATTAGGAATCATTAGTTTATTGTTTTTAGTATCGAGTTGTGGAATTAGTAATAATTTATCCTCAAAATATGAAACAGTATATTCTAAAACAATAGCAGAAGAACATTATGAGTCAATATATAAAATCTTAAAAGAGAATATTGAAGGCTTTGACGCAAAGGAAGTTCAAAAAACAAAATATGTAGAGCAGAATAATAAATACTACCTTAAAATCCACCTAAAGAAAAAACATTTTAAACTAGTTTATAGGAGCGATGTTGGTTATGATAGCAGGATAGAGACTATAAAGTCTGAAATAGAACGTGTTATATAACAACTAGCAAAAAAGAGATACTGGCATTAGTATCTCTTTTTTTATATAATTACTAATAACTATAAAAGTTATTTGGTTAAAAGTTTAGACAGAAATAATAGAATTATTGTAACTACAATACCTATTGCAACATACTTAGCACTATTTTGATAGTGCTTTTTGTTGTTAACAGCATCTTTTTTATAACTATAAATCATAAGTGCAACAAAAGCAATTATAAATAGACTAGCAAAGACAATTCTACCAGTTGTAAACATTTTTAAAGCAATAAGAAGTAACATAAATTATTACATTTTAATTATACGGGTAAGTACAAACTTTGTACTTTTAACAAAAGTACTAATTAAATGAAGAAGGCAATCGTTTTTGGAGCTACTTCTGGTATAGGAAAAGCTTTAACAGAGTTACTACTCCAAGATAATTATCAAGTGGCAGTAACAGGACGTAGATTAGATAAATTGAAAACGTTTGAAGAGCAGCATGGCAAAAATGTTTTAATCAAGCAAAATGATATTCAAGATGTAGATCATGTTGAAGTTGTTTTCAATGAAATCGTAAAAAAATTTGGAGTTGTTGATTTAGTTATTCAATCTTCAGGCGTAGGGTATGTTAATTCGGAACTAGACTGGGAAAAAGAAAACCAAACCATAAATACGAACGTATTAGGTGTAACTAAACTGTATGATTTAGCTTACAAACTATTCAAAAAACAAGGCCTTGGTCATCTCGTAGGAATTAGTTCCATAGCTTCAATACGCGGAAACCGATTTGCACCTGCTTATTTCGCATCGAAAGCATATCAAAAAGCTTATTTAGAAAGTTTATACCTAAAAACAAAAACAATACCTTCCAAGAAAGTTTTTATAACAGATATTCGCCCAGGTTTTGTAGATACAGCCATGGCTCTTGGAGATGGGGTTTTTTGGTTGGTACCTTTAGAAAAAGCTTCAAAGCAAATTTTTTCAGCAATAAAAAGAAAAAGAAGAGTCGCTTATATTTCAAGAAGATGGCGACTAATAGCTTGGGTGCTTAAAATAGTACCAGCTTGGATAATGAAAAAGCTTACCTAGCACATAAATACATGAAAAAACAAAATTTAGTTGTATTAGATATTGATGATACATTAACCAGTAGTGAAAAAAAACATACAAACTCATTATTATATGCGATGCGTAAGTTTGGGATCACAGAAGTAGATACAGATTGGAGAAATTATACAAATGCTACGGATAGTTATATTTTTAAAGTGAACTATGAGAAAACTTTTGATAAGGAGTTTTCATTTGATTTAATAGAAGAATTTGAAGAAGTAATGACTTCACATTTTCTAACCTATAAGAACTCGCAAGAAGTTTTAGGAGCGCGTAACATGGTTAATTACTTTCTTGAAAATACGAATTATGCTGTGTGTTTTGCTACAGGATCTTTATTAAAACCAGCATTATTAAAATTAACACAAGCAGAAATTAAATATTACCCAGAAATTGTAGAAGTTTCAAATAGTATACTAACTAGAGAAGAAATAGTTACTTCAGCAATACAAAAGGCTAAACACTATTTTGAAGTTGGTGACTTCAAACATATAATTTCATTTGGAGATGGACTTTGGGATGCCACAACTGCAGAGAATTTAGGTATCCATTTTGTTGGAGTAAATACGAGAAATGTTGAAGACTTTAAAAAGCAAGGAGTCCAGTATCATATCAATACTTGGAATGACTTTGATTTAGATAAAGCAGAAAGAATTTTTAACATAGGATAGGATGAAGAATAAAATTAAAGCAGTAACTGAATTTCATAACGCTTTTGGTTTAGGAGTAAAAGAAACTCCAATTGTTAATATTGGAGAGGATAAAAAAATACTCCGATTTAATTTAATGAAAGAAGAAAATGAAGAGTATTTAGAAGCTGTTCAGAATAACGATTTAGTTGAAACAGCAGATGCGTTGGGAGATATGCTCTATATTTTATGTGGAACTATAATTGAGCATGGAATGCAAGACAAAATAGAAGAAGTATTCAATGAAATACAACGTAGCAACATGAGCAAGTTAGGAGCAGATGGGAAACCTATTTACAGAGAAGACGGTAAAGTAATGAAGGGGCCAAATTATTTTAAGCCAAACATAGCATCAATACTAAAAAAATAGATTAGAAACCAGCATTGCCGTCTAGATCAGTTAAGTCTGGTGCGGCAATTTTTTCTAAAGCAGTAGTTAGCTCTGCAACACTACTCACCATTTTTTCAATATTACCGTCTTCATCAATAATCAGATGAGTTGGGTATTGTTTTACTTGAATCTTATCTTTCATAAAGCCTTTCTGATTGGCAACTACGGGGTATCTAAATTGTTTTTTCGTTAAGAACTTTCTTAGCTTATCAGCTTCATCAAAAGCTAAACTTAAAAATACGACATCTTCGTAAGCTTCATATTTATCATAAAGTTGGTTAAGCTGTGGAAACTCTTCAACACATACTTTACAAGTAATAAACCAACATTTTACAATAAGAATTTTACCTTTAGTATTCTCGCTAGAAAAACGATTACCATTTAAATCAACAACATTAAAATCAGGGTATTTAGTTCCTTCTTTATTGTAATACGCATAAGCTACTTTGGCTACGCTTTTAACAGCCTTACCAATTTTTTCCTTACCTTCTTCTATTGGATATAATTGGTAAGCTTCATTACCCGATAATAACATAACGGGTATGTAATTGCCACTAACCAATTGTTTTAAGAAATTCCCTTTTTCAATGTCTTCACCTTGAGCATTTACAGGCAGGAAATCGGAGGATAAATTTATATTGTCTTTAAAATAGGTGTCCCAGTTTTTTTTACTACTTGTAATACTTTCTATATCTGGTAAGCCTTCTGTACTTATACTTTTACTTTCTGTTACATCGTTTTCCGTTAGATCTTCACTTTCGGTAGGTACAGGTTCTTCTGTTTCTTCTATAACAGCTATTTCGTTAGTATTATTAGCTGGTTCAATTACTTGATCAGGCTTTGAGCTTAAGTTTATAAGGATGTACCAAGTAATAACAAATGAAGTTACAGCAGTACAAATAGTAATTAAAAGGTTTTTCATAATTATAATCCCCAATGTGTATATTCACAAATATATGAAAAAGAGAATTATATGTTAAAACTTTATTAAATTTTCATTCTCCAACCATAAGGATCTTCAGAAATATTGTATTGAATATTCATTAATTTTTCCTTAAATAAATCAGCATAAGAATCATTCAATGTAGGTAATTCAAAGCTTTCATCATCATGACTGAAGCCTTTTATAGGATTGATTACTGTAGCAGTACCAGAACCAAAGATTTCTTTTAATTCACCTTTTCTTGCAGCATCTTTAATTTCAGCAACAGAAATGCGCCTAACTTCAACATCGATATTATTATCTTCAGCTAACTGGATAACCGATTTTCGTGTGATACCGTCAAGAATTCTATCGTTATTTGGAGCTGTAAGTAACTTATTGCCTATTCTAAAGAAGATGTTCATAGTACCAGCTTCTTCCAAGTACTCATGAGTATTAGCATCGGTCCATATTATTTGTTGAAACCCTTTTTCATGAGCCAATTTAGTAGGATAGAATTGTGCTGCATAATTACCTGCAGCTTTCGCAAAACCAACTCCACCATTAGCAGATCTACTATATTCCTGAGCAAATATAACACGAACTTCCCCAGCATAATAAGCTTGGGCAGGAGATAATACAATCATGAATTTATATTCATCTGCAGGAGAAGCAGAAATAGCAGGTTGTGTAGCTATAACAAAAGGTCTTATGTATAAAGAATTACCAATACCTTTTTTTACCCAATCTTTTTCTAGATTTAGTAAGGTTTTTAAGCCATTTAAAAAGTAAGATTCTGGAAACTCAGGAATGGCCAAACGTTTAGACGATTTATTAATACGATTAAAGTTTTCTAAAGGCCTAAATAAAAAGACATCATCATTATTATCCTTATAAGCTTTCATTCCTTCAAAAACTGCCTGTCCATAATGAAAAACACGAGCCGAAGGAGCTAAAGAAATATTTCCATAAGGTTTAATTACTGGAGGTTGCCATTCGCCTTCTTTGTAATCACATTCAAACATATAATCAGAAAAAACAGTCCCGAAAGCAAGATTGTTAAAATCTACTGTATTAATTTTTGATTGTTGAATTGGAATAATACTAATTTCAGAAGAAGAATCCATAGATAAGAGGTATAAGTTTTTGCAAAAATACGAAATACTTACGAGTTTAAAATTTGATAAACTGAGATTAAAAATTGTTAAAATTGTATCTTTGTGTAGTGTTAATTTATAATCAGCTTATAATGAAAAACTTAATGATAGTAATTTTGTGTTTTACCTGTGTCGTAACCTCATGTAAAACAGAGAAAAAAAGTGAAAAAATACCAGAAAAAATTGAATTTGCCTCATTTGGTGACCAAATAAAGAGTGATAATGTATTATCTAAAAGTAAAGCTTACGAAACGTATAAAAAATTAAATGTAGGAGATACAATTGATATGAAATTTGCTTCAAAAATTAATGAAGTTTGTAGTAAAAAGGGGTGTTGGATGAAGCTACCTTTAGATGGAGACCAAGAAACAATGGTGCGTTTTAAAGATTACGGATTTTTTATGCCTTTAGATAGTCAAGGAAAAGAAGTAATAGTAGAAGGAAAAGCTTTTGTAAAAGTTACATCTGTAGATGAACTTCGTCATTATGCTGAGGATGCAGGAAAATCTAAAGAAGAAATAGAAAAAATCATTGCACCTAAGAAAGAAATGGCATTCTTAGCTCATGGTGTATTAATGAAATAATTTGAAAAGAGAAATTATCATAACTTCAGATGGATCCAGTACTATTCATCTTCCCGATTGGGATGAACAATATCATTCCAAGCATGGCGCTATTCAGGAGTCGTATCATGTATTCATCGAAAATGGATTAAAACAGATTCAGAAAGATGAAGTATCGATTTTAGAAATAGGGTTTGGTACTGGTCTAAATTGTTTTATAACTGCTACAGAATCTCCTAAAATTATAAATTATATAGGAGTAGAAGCTTATCCAGTAGCTTTTGAAGAAATTCAACAATTAAATTATGCGTCAGAATTAAAGGCTAACAAATATCAAGAGCTCTTCAAAAAAATACACGCATGTAGTTGGGAAGAAAAGCATAAGATAAACAAATTATTTTCTTTGGAAAAAAGAAAGCAATTTTTTAGAGATATCGACGATGTGAATACTTTTGATTTGGTTTATTTTGATGCTTTCGGAGCTAGAGTTCAGCCAGAATTATGGACAGAAGAAGTGTTTGCAATTATGTATAAAGCCATGAGGAATAAAGGTGTTTTGGTAACTTATTCGGCTAAAGGTAGTGTTCGAAGAGCAATGCAAGCTGTGGGCTTTTCTGTAGAAAGATTACCTGGGCCACCAGGAAAAAGAGAAATGTTAAGAGCTGTAAAAAATTAATAAAAGTAATAGCTATAAATGAAGTTCAAAAGAAAATTTGGTGATCAGAAGAAAACTAATCCACAAAGAGGGTTGTTTTTAATAGTACTATTAGTAGTAATATTGTATCTGTTTTTTAATGCTGAAAATATTTTAGGTAAATTATTGTAAATGAAACCATTTCAGTTTAAAGAGTTTGAAGTACACCAAGATAAAACGGCAATGAAAATAGGTACGGATGCTGTTGTTTTAGGAGCATGGAGTTCTGTAGAGCATTTTCCAGATACTATTTTAGATATCGGTTCTGGTACAGGTGTACTAGGTTTAATGTTAGCTCAAAGATGCGATGCACTAACTATTGATGCTATTGAAATTGAGGATAATGCCTATGAACAAACTGTTGAAAATTTTGAACGCTCAGATTGGGCAGATCGTTTGTTTTGCTACCATACTTCTTTCTTAGATTTTACTGAAGAAATGACTGCGGAAGATGAAAAATACGATTTGATAATTTCTAATCCTCCTTTTTATACAGATACATTTCAGACTGAGAATGAAGCTCGTAATAAAGCAAGATTTACTTCATCACTAACTTTCGAAGAATTGCTAAAGGGAGTTTCTGAATTAGTAACTGATCAGGGTGTATTTTGTACAATAATTCCTTTTAAAGAAGAAGAAGATTTTATAAAATTAGCTAAGAATTACAATTTGCAACTGAATAAAATATGTAGGGTTAGAGGAAACGCTACTTCAGAAGTAAAAAGAAGTTTGCTAAGTTTTTCTTTTCAAGATAAAGCTGTAATTGAAGAAGAGCTTATTATTGAAAAAGAAAGGCATCAATATACTGATGCCTATATAAACTTAACCAAAGACTTCTATTTAAAAATGTAATCAATTATAGGTTTAATACAACATCAAACCCAATGGCATCCGAAATAGCTTTATCTTTAACACTACTATTGTAGTTAATTCCCCAGCGTGTTCTATCGATTTTAAATTTTGCAGTCATTTCTAGCTTCTCAAAATTTAACTTACCATTGAATCGTATAACTTTAGTAATACCCTTTACAGTAAGGTTTGCTGTTATCTTTACATCTGTAGAAGAGACATAATTTACGTTAGTTATAATAAGTCGAGCTATAGGAAAAGATAGAACATCAAAAAAATCATTATTCTTTAAATGTTCAGTGAGGCTATTGTTAGCTTTGGGATTATCCATGTCAGTTGTAGTAATACTATTCATATCTATTACAAATGAACCGCCAGTAATTTTATCATTGACTTTTATAAACTCACCTTTTTTAAATTTGATAAAACCATGATGGCCGTAAAACCTGAAGGTCATCTCTCCAAACCATTTGATTTGACTTTTTTCAGTATTAATTTTTAATGTTTCTTGAGCATTCATTACTATCACTGAACACATAATAATAAAAGCTAGTACGATACTTTTTTTCATATTTTAGTTATAATTAATTTTAGTTGAATAAAATTAGGGTGCACTCATCGTTAAAGTGTCAAAAGAGTGTCAAATAAGTGTAAACGACTGTAAAAATTCACGGAATTATATGTTCTTTGTTAGAATTATGATGAATAGGAAAATATATGTATTGGTTATAGTAATGTTACTATCGTTACTAAATTGGTTTTTTTTAAGCCTCAACGAAGGGATATCAGAAGGAGAGTTTTCAGAAAAAGTAAAGATATCTTTAAGAGAAGTGGGTAATCAATTGCTACTTGTAAATAAAGATTCTACATCGCTAATTAATCCAATTATAAAAATTGGAAAACTAAAATATGAACTATCATTTCAATCAACTTTACATATAAATCCGGATAGTTTAGTTGCAGTGATACAAAAGACTTTTGAAAGGTCTCAATTACCAAAACATTACAGAGTTGAAGTAATTCAATGTGAAGATAATGAAGTAGGTTACAGTTATGAAATTATAAACACAATAGATAATAGTATTGTACCTTGTAAAGGGAGAATGTTACCATACAGCTGTTATACTATTGAAGTTGGGTTTATAACAGCACATAAAAACTCATTAAGGAACGTCTTTTTAATTCTAGGGTTGTTAACTATTTGTTTATTAACACACTACTTATTTCTTAGAAGAGAAAGAGAAAATAAAGAAGAAATAGGACAGGAGATAAATGAGCAATATTTTACAATAGGTAGCTTTCAATTTTATCCAGAACAAAATAAATTAGTACAAGAAATAATAGAAATAAATCTTTCAAAGAAAGAATGCGAATTATTATCAATTTTTGCAAGTAGACCGAACGAAATCATAAAACGAGAAGAATTGACTAAAAAAGTATGGGAAGATAATGGTGTAATAGTAGGACGAAGTCTAGATACATACATATCTAAACTTCGTAAAAAATTAAAGCCAGATAACACCATTAAGCTAATAAATGTTCATGGTGTTGGTTATAAATTAGAATTGAGAACATAATTCTAATTAAAAATTATCCCATAACAACCTCAGGGTTATAGCCTAAATACGGGACATCTTTTTCTACAAAGACAACTCCATAATCTTCCAATTCTTTTAAGATAGGCTCATAAACCTCTTTGTTAATAGGTAACTGTACACCGGTCGAAGTTATTTCTCCATTCAATATTTTCAACGTTGCCATGGCTACTGGTAAACCAACAGTTTTAGCCATAGCAGTATAGGTTTGATCGTCTCCTTTAATAACCATACTACTTTCTATCTGATGATTACCGGTTTTATTTTTGTAACCAAATTGATGGTGCATCACAATCATATCTTTATCATTAGATTCTAATACCCATGAATCCATCAATATTTTTTGTAAAATTTGAGCAGGAGTAGCATCTTTTAAAGCTACTTTTTTCTTGGCATTAAATAAATCAAGTTCTAAAAATTTATCCCACATCACATCATCTTGATCGATCTTTAAATAAGAACGAAATTTTAATTCTACAGAGTCTGATGGTGAATATGCTAAGAAAGAGTTGGTGAAGTCTCTATAACTCATATTTTCGGAATCTTCAATTTTATAACTATCGTCAGTCATTCCTAGTTGAACAAAAACATTCCACGCTCGAGAGAACCCTACTTTTCTAATGGTGCCTCTATACATTGTAGGAATACCATCTAAACCATAGATACTTCTGTATTTTAAAGAATCTCTATTTGCATAAGCCTCAAACTTACCACTACCATTTATAGTTAAGAACTCTGTTCTTCTGAATAATTTATGATAAGGAATATATTTATAAGTTCCCTCTTGGATAAATTTTGAAGCACCTCCCTGTCCAGCTAAAACAACATTTCTAGGGTTCCACGTAAACTTATAATTCCACAAATTAGTATCACTTTCAGGGGCTACTAAACCACCTGTAAACGATTCAAACAATAACATTTCTCCGCCATTATCTCTTATTTTGTTTATCACCTGCATAGCACTCATATGATCAATACCAGGGTCCAAACCTATCTCATTCATAAAAATAAGTCCTTTGTCTTTTACTTCCTTATCGAGATCTTTCATTTCCTTAGAAATATAAGAAGCGGTTACCATATGCTTATTAAACGTTACGCAGTTCTTAGCAACCTCAATATGTAAATGAGCTGGAAGCATTGAAATAACAATATCAGATTTCTGAATAGCATCAATGCGCTGTTTTTCATTAAAAACATCTAAAACTATAGCTGATCCGTTTGGGTGATTGTTGATTTTGTTAGAAGCATTTTCTATGGAAATATCTCCAATAGTAACATGTAAATTTTCTTTCTCAGATTTATCTAATAGATATTTAATTAATGAAGAACTTGATCTTCCTGCACCAATAATCAGTATTTTTCTCATGAAATATGCCGTATTTTTGTTTAAAATTTAGTTGCTTTTTTAGGTTTAAAAAAGTTTAATATTTAACAAATATAATAAAAATGTATAAAAATTTAACAATAACAACATTGCTAGGAGTTTTTGCAGTTATATTAGGAGCATTTGGAGCACATGCCTTAAAAGCCAAACTATCTCCTGAAGCTATGAATGGTTTTGAAACAGCTGTTAGATATCAGTTGTTTCATGTTATAGTTTTATTGATTGTAAATTTAAATTCAATTTTATTGGATAAACAAAAAAGAATCCTGACTCTTTTCTTTGTTACAGGAATCTTATGTTTCTCTGGATCTATTTATGCAATTTATCTAATGAATATTCCAGCTAAAACAATTTGGTTCATAACGCCACTAGGAGGATTATTACTCATTTTAGGGTGGGTTTTTTTATGTTACATCTTTTACAAGAAAGCTTTAGTAAAGCAAAACATGGATAAAAAATAAGTAACAAGTAGCGAACAAAAAGGTTTATTTTTGTGACAAAATAAACACAACTAAAAAAAATAGAGATGACAAATCTTGAAACGAAAACGATTTCGTTAGATACTTTAGGAATTAAAGGAGCTACCGTTCGTTATCAGTTAACTTCTGAACAGTTACACAATCTAACTATTGAGAAAGGTCAAGGAAAAGAAACTGCATTTGGAGCGATAGCTGTTAATACAGGAGAATTTACAGGAAGATCGCCAATGGATAGGTTTATTGTTAAAGACGCAATTACTGAAGACAAAATCTGGTGGGGAGATATCAATATTCCTTTCAATTCAGAAAAATTTGATAAGCTATATGAAAAAGTTACTTCATATTTATCGTCAAAAGAAGTATTTGTTAGAGATAGTTATGCTTGTGCTGATGAAGATTATAAATTAAATATTAGAGTTGTAAATGAGTATCCATGGAGCAATATGTTTGCATATAACATGTTTCTTCGTCCTACTAAAGAAGAGTTAAAAAATTTCACACCTGAATGGACAGTAGTAAATGCTCCTGGTTTTATGGCAGATGCAGAAGTTGATGGTACTCGTCAACATAATTTTGCAATCTTAAATTTTACAAAAAAGATAGCTTTAATAGGAGGTACAGGATATACAGGAGAAATTAAGAAAGGAATTTTTTCTGCATTGAACTTTATTTTACCAGTAGATAAAAATACATTACCGATGCATTGTTCAGCAAATGTTGGTAAGGAAGGAGATACCGCAATATTTTTCGGGTTATCTGGTACAGGAAAAACTACACTATCAACAGATCCTGAAAGAAGTTTGATTGGAGACGATGAGCATGGATGGACTTCAGAAAATACTGTTTTTAATTTTGAAGGAGGTTGTTATGCTAAGGTGATAGATCTTTCAAAAGAAAAAGAGCCTGAGATTTATGGAGCAATTAAAAAAGGAGCAATTCTTGAAAATATAATAATGGATGAGAAAGGAAACGTTGATTTTCACGATACATCTATAACACAGAATACTCGTGTAAGCTATCCTATACACCATATAGAAAATATTAAAACACCTTCAATAGGAAAAAATCCTAAAAATATTTTCTTTTTAACGGCTGATGCTTTTGGAGTATTACCTCCAATTTCAAAATTAACACCTGGTCAGGCAGCTTATCACTTTATTTCTGGATATACAGCAAAAGTAGCAGGTACAGAAGCAGGAGTTACTGAGCCAGTACCAAGTTTTTCTGCTTGTTTTGGAGCACCTTTTATGCCGCTGCATCCTACAAAATATGCAGAGATGTTAAGTAAAAAGATGAAAGAAACTGGTGTAAATGTTTGGTTGGTTAATACTGGCTGGTTTGCTGGTCCATATGGAGTAGGAGATAGAATGAAATTAAAGTATACGAGAGCAATGATTAGTGCTGCGTTAACAGGTGGTTTACCAGAAGAAATAAATCATGATAATTATCATATTCATTCAATTTTTGGGTTGGCACAACCTAGACAGTGTCCTGGAATTCCTACAGAACTATTAAGCCAGCGTCAAGCATGGAATAATGACGAGGAGTATTATAAAACTGCACATAAATTAGCAGATTCATTCAGAACTAACTTTGAGAAATTTGAAGAATATGCAAATGAAGAAATTTTGGCAGGTGGACCTCCAATTATAAAAAAATAAGAATTTATAAGCATCCGAAAGGATGCTTTTTTTATGCTTAAAACTTAAGTATTTTAGCAAAAAACAGAAAAATGAAACTACAAGGAAATATTGTTGATATTCAAAAGAAGAGAATATTTAAAGGAGAAGTAACGATCGTAGATGGTAAGATTAAAGAAATTAAAGAGGTAAACCATGCTGAAGAAAACTATATACTTCCTGGTTTTGTTGATGCTCATATTCACATAGAAAGTTCAATGTTAGTGCCTTCAGAATTTGCAAAAATAGCAGTGACTCATGGAACTATTGCAACGGTTTCAGATCCGCATGAAATCGCAAATGTATTAGGAATGAAAGGGGTAGAATTTATGATAGAAAATGGGAAAAAGGTACCATTGAAATTTAATTTTGGAGCTCCTTCTTGTGTTCCAGCAACTTCATTTGAAAGTGCAGGCGCAATTATCGATTCTGAAGATATTAAGGTAATGATGGAGAATCCAGATATCAAATATTTAGCTGAGATGATGAATTATCCAGGGGTTCTATTTGATGACGAAGAAGTAATGAAGAAAATTCAATACGCTAAAGATGTTAATAAGCCTATAGATGGTCATGCACCAGGATTACGGGGAGAAGATATAACAAAATATATAAGTGCAGGAATTTCTACAGATCACGAATGCTTTACGTATGAGGAAGCTTTAGAAAAACTCCAAAAAGGAATGAAAGTAATCATAAGAGAAGGTAGTGCAGCTAAGAATTTTGAAGCATTAATTAATTTACTTCCCGAATATTACAAAAATATGATGTTTTGTTCTGATGATAAACACCCTGATGATTTATTAGTAGGTCATATTAATCAATTATGCGAACGCGCTGTAGCAAAAGGAATTGATGTTTTCAAAGTGCTACAAGCCGCTTGTATAAACCCCGTTAAACATTATAATTTAGATGTTGGTTTATTAGCAGAAGGTGATGATGCAGATTTTATTGTGGTAGAAGATTTGAAGAAATTTAAAGTGCTACAGACGTATATTAATGGGGGATTAGTAGCTGAAAACGGTCAATCCTTTGTAGAGTCGGTTGATTTTGAGGTGTTGAATAATTTCAATACTAAAAAAAAGAAGACTTCAGATTTTGAATTTCATTCTGCTTCTGAAAAAATTAGAGTGATTGAAGCATTAGATGGAGAATTAGTGACGAATGAGATTGAAACAAAATCGTTAATTGAAAAAGGAAATTTGGTCTCAGATACAGCAAATGATATTTTAAAGATGACAGTAGTGAATCGCTATAAAGATGAAGAACCTTCTATTGCATTTATAAAGAATTTCGGATTAAAGGAAGGAGCTATAGCAAGTTCCGTAGGACACGATTCTCATAACATAATAGCTGTAGGTGTATCAGATAAAGCTATTTGTGAAGCCGTAAATTTCTTAATTGAAAATAGAGGCGGAGTTTGTGCTGTTTCAAATACAGATAAAAAGATAGTTTCTTTACCAGTCGCAGGGATTATGAGTGATAAACCTGCAGTTGAAATAGGAAAAGCGTATGCCGAATTAGATAAAATGGCGAAAAATATGGGGAGTACATTAAGAGCACCATACATGACATTGTCTTTTATGGCATTATTAGTAATTCCTTCTTTAAAATTATCTGATAAAGGATTATTCGATGGAAATACATTTAAGTTTACTTCTTTGGAAGTTAAATAACATTAACACTTATACATACAACCAAATAAGTGTAATTAATAGAACTTAAGTAGTTGGTCATTCTCGTTCTCAAGGATAAAGATCTGTCTGTTTACAGGTGTAAAAAATAGAACAATAAAGAAAAAGAGCTACAATTGCAGTAATAATAGTTAAAGAAAATAAAAAGACTACAAAAAATAGCAGTTAACTCAGCTACAGAAGCATACCATTTAATACTAAAATCAGAGAAAAAGTTGCCAATAATAAGATACAACTAGTACAACCAAACCAATATAAGTAAAGGTTTTTAGGGTAATGCCCCAATATTCATTTTATTTTTTGAATATGGTGTTCGTTTTTCCAGTAACAACTATTAAAAGCAGGGTTTGAAGTATACAAACCAAAGACACTCATTCTTTTTTTAATTGATTAATTTTGCACATTAAGAATTGGAAAAAATAATAATAGTAAAGGGCTTATGTAGTTTACTTATTTTAAAAATATTCATAACTTATAAATACCATATTAGTACAAAGTATAATAAAAATTTGAAGACAGAAAAAATCATATTAGGTATTGATCCAGGAACTTCTATCATGGGGTTTGGTATTATAAAAGTTGTAGGGAAAAAAATGGAATTTGTTCAAATGAATGAATTATTGCTGAAAAAGTACGATGATCATTACTTAAAGTTAAAACTCATCTTCGAGAGAACCATTGAACTAATAGATACTTATAAGCCAGACGAAATTGCATTAGAAGCTCCGTTTTTTGGAAAAAATGTGCAATCGATGTTAAAATTAGGAAGAGCTCAGGGTGTTGCCATGGCAGCTGGATTATCGCGTGAAATTCCTGTAACAGAATATGCTCCTAAAAAAATAAAAATGGCAATTACAGGGAAAGGAACTGCGAGTAAGGAACAAGTTGCTATGATGCTTAAATCTCTATTGAATTTAAAAACACTTCCCAAAAACCTAGATGCAACAGATGGTTTGGCAGCAGCCGTTTGTCATTATTATAATTCAGGAAAAAAAATAGGAGGTAAAAATTACACTGGATGGGCGGCTTTCGTAAAACAAAATCCTAAAAAAGTGAAGTAATACATAATTGAAGTAATGTCAGGAATTTATATTCATATACCATTTTGTAAACAAGCATGTTATTATTGTGATTTTCATTTTTCTACCTCATTGAAGAAGAAAGATGAAATGATAAATGCTTTAATAACGGAGATGAGCATCCGTAAAAAAGAGCTTGAAAACGAACAAGTAGAAACAATTTATTTTGGAGGCGGTACTCCTTCAGTATTAACTACTGAAGAAATTGAATTGCTAATACAAACTGTTCTTGAAAATTATAATGTAATAGAGTGCCCTGAAATTACTTTAGAAGCTAATCCGGATGATTTATCAGAAGAAAAAATTATAACAATAGCGAACTCTTCAGTAAATAGATTGAGCATCGGAATACAATCATTCTTTGAGAAAGACCTGAGATTAATGAATCGCGCTCATAATGTTATAGAAGCAAAAGAATGTTTGTCAATTGCAACACAGTATTTCAAGAATATTTCTGTAGATTTAATTTACGGTATACCGAATACAACAAATGAAGAATGGAAAACTAACATAGCAACGGTATTATCTTACGGGATTCCTCATATTTCTAGTTATGCATTAACAGTAGAGCCAAAAACTGCTTTAGAAAGCTTTATTGAAAAAGGAATAATAGATAATGTAGATGATGAGACAGCTCAAGCACAATTTTTAATTTTAGTGGACGAATTGGATGCAGCAGGATTTACACATTACGAATTATCTAATTTTGGAAAAAAAGAATACTTCAGTAAAAATAATTCTGCGTACTGGCAAGGAAAAAAATATATAGGAATTGGACCTTCAGCACATTCATTTAATGGTAAAGAACGTAGTTGGAATATCAGTAATAATTCAAAGTATATAAAACTTCTTAAAGAAGGCAAACTAACAAACGAAATCGAAAAGCTCTCTATGACCGATCGATACAACGAATATGTTATGACAGGTTTACGAACTATTTGGGGGGTTTCTTTTGAGAAAGTAACAATAGATTTTGGGAAACAATATTTAGCTTATTTGAAAATGCAAGCAGAAAAATTTATTGAAGAAGATTTATTGTATATTGAAAATGAAACACTAAAAACAACAAGAAAGGGAAAGTTTTTAACCGATGGAATAGCTTCTGACCTTTTTAAACTGAATTTAACTTGATTGCAGAAATAACATATAATTCAGAGAAATATACAATTGATTTATCCAATCCTTTAGATATTTCTATTGCTATAGATACGACTAAAGAGAATGTAAACGCTTGGTATATTGACGATCCAGAGATTATTCCAGAACAATTTGACGGTAATAGTGTAGAGGTAGCAAAAGGAGCACCTGTAAATTTTAATAGTATACATTTCAATCCACACTCGCACATTACCCATACAGAGTGTGTTGGGCATATTACAGCGCAGGTACATTCAATAAATCAGAATTTAAAAAATTACTTTTTCTTAACCAATGTTATTACGATAGAGCCAGAGGAAATAGGAGAGGATAAAATTATTACTAAGAAACAGCTACAAGATGTTCTAGGGAATAAAGCTCATGAAGCCCTTGTTATTAGAACAGTTCCCAACACATCAGATAAAAAATCGAGAAAATACTCCAACACTAATCCTCCATATTTAGATGCCAAAGGCGCTAACTATTTAAAGCAAATAGGAATAAAACATTTATTAATAGATTTACCTTCTATAGATAAAGAAAGAGATGAAGGTAAACTAGCCTCTCATAATACGTTTTGGAATACAGAAGGAGATTTACGATTAGACGCTACAATTACGGAGTTTATTTATGTTCCAAATACAATAAAAGACGGAGTTTATTTTCTTAATTTAATGGTAGCACCTTTTGAAAATGATGCTACGCCTAGTAAACCTATTTTGTATGACGTACAAAAAAAGTAGCCTAAGTTTTCTACAAAGCTTGAGCTACTTTTTTATATTTAATTATTTATTCAGAAACAAAATATTTCTGAGGAAATAGAATAGCAGGTGTTCTAATATATTTACTATCATAAAAGAATAAGGCTTTTATTTTAGAAATACTTATCGCTCTATACATCTTATCATAATCAAAAAGATCAGGATACATTTCTAGAGAAAATGTATTATCTTCTTTATGTTTAATAATATAGTTTCTTCCTTCCCTTAAAAGATAATAATCTCCTTTTTTATTAGTATCCTCTGCGTGTAATAATGAACTTAAGTCCCAAGAATTATCCCATATTTCTGCACAATCTGCACACCCAGCTTTAGCATTTTCAATACCATATATCTTCGGTAATCGACTAACAATATCAGGAGTAAAGAAACTATAAGAATCTATTTTCTTGGGAATTTTAATTTTTTTAATTTTTTTTAGTTTATGGTTGTAAAAAACATATTTCCCATTGTGTTTTACTACAAATCCGATGATATTACCTTGTTGGTTTTCTATAAACTCAAGATTTTCAGTATTGAATTTTTCGGAAATTATAGAAGTTAGTTTTTTATCTTTTTTAAGTAACACTACTTCATAATATTTCTCAAACCCTCTTACTAAAACACTAGCTTTTTCATTTTTATGATTATATAATTGAGTAAAATCTAAACGTGAATATTTGTTAGAGAGTTGTCTAGTTTTTTTGTTTTTAGAGTTTGTAATGTATGATTTGTTTTCATCAGAAAACACGTGATACATTTCCTTTTTTAATTGAATCGAATTTATATATTTCCCTAAAGCTTTTTGCTTGCTACCAGTTTTCAGATTATAGATCACTTGTCCATCAAATTCAGCGTACATAAAATCGTTATAAATATTTACAGATTTATACGTTGGTTTTAAAAGTTCATTAGCAGTAGAGTCAACGAGCCCCCATTTATCTTGATATTTAAACGGAACAATTTTTCTGTATTCTTGGCTCTGTACAACTAGAGTACAAATAAAAGTTAGTATTAAGATAATTTTCTTCATTGGTTATTAGTTTTTCTTATTCGTTATGTCTTCTCCTTTGTGATTATATACTTTACCACCTTTAGTAACGTATCTGGCTTTTTTGCCATCGTGTGTACTGGTATAACTATATACAGAGTTAGGAAAAGTAAAAATAATTTCATTTTTGTTATTAATTAATACTGTTTTATAAATACCTTTTTTATCGGTGAAACTTACTTTTGCACTACCACCAATAAAGTGATTCGCATATTTGTACATAAGAGGAATTACAATTTTCCCTTTTGTATCGATAAAACCATATTTTCGAGTTTCTTTACCTTTTACCATTGCAAAACCGTTAGAAAATGAATCTACACTACTATATTTAAGTAAATCAATATTCTGAATTTTAGCCTTTTTATCAATGAATGCATATTCGTAGGTTTTCAATTCGCGATTTTTTTTCATTTCAACGAGTAGTAATCCATCTGCTCCAAACATTTGGTTATCGGGTAAATCATTGAACGATTTCTTATTGATTTTTTTTCCATTTTTATTGTAGATGTCATAATAACTATAATAATATTTCTTACCCGTTTTAGTATTATGTGTTGTGTAGCCGTATCCTTCTGGTTTTATTGCTAATTGTTTTGAATACTCAACAATTATTAAATCATCATTTAATGTAACATCTTTAAAGTTTCCCTCTAAAATCTTTCTATGGTCAGAAAAGCGATATACTTCATAGAAATCATTTTTATTTCTCGATGTCATCGAAGAGTAGAAATAAGGGTTTGTATCTAAAGATCTACGTTTAGGAGATAAAAGCACCTTATAGTTATTCAAATCAACTAATCCTTTTTCTAAATTATGGTTAGCGTTTTTACAAATTTCTAGATAGCGATCGTTGTAAATTCGTTCAGACATAATATGATAATTTACAGGAGTTAAAGTTTTTCTTCTTTTATTATAAAGGTGTAATTTTCTTTCATTACTTGTGTGGATATAAAAATAATTAGGAATAAAATGATCGCTAATTCGTTCATATTTAGGAGTGATTACCCACTGTCCTTTTTTATTTATTAAACCTTCCTTACCATTCTTTTTCGCTATGGTTATTCCACCAACATATTTTGTTGCGTTAGTAATATCGAATGTGATAGATTCTGTAGTAACTACAGGATTTTTATAAATATTGACACTAGCTATTTCACCTGCATAGGTGTATAAGAATTTCTTCTTAGGCGCCTCTTTAGATATCATTTTTTCTGAAGGCTGATATGTATATAAGTAATCAATTAAAGCCTCTTTTGTAGTTATCTTTTTCGCTTTTAGTTGTTTAATAGCATTCGAAGCAAACTTCTGTACTTCAGTTAAGTAAGTTTCTTGTGATTTGACATTAGAAGAAGAATTGAAACTGCTTTTTTTCCAAAGTGCCTTACCTGTGGCGTCTAAGGCTTCGATATATACTATTTCATTAGCACTTATAAGATCAGTTTCAAACTCAAGTGCATCATTCTTTATCGATAGGAGATTAATTTTTCCTGTTGTTTTCTGACCTTTTTGAAGTGTGATTTTTTCTATTTTTTTAATATGTTGATAAGAGAAAACGGCAGAAACATGCTCGATTTTTCTTAAGTCAGTACATGGGTATACATCGTAATCTTCATCAATATTTGGCATTTCTTTAAAAGCCCCATCAAAAGTTTTTATCCTATTTAAAGTTAGTTGAGGTTCTTTTAGTTCAAGTTCTTCATAAGGTTTAGGGTAATCTGTAAGATCATAGGGTTCGCGAACAGTAATCCAAGAAGTATCATTTGTGATTTTTTGATATAATTGTATTTCTTCCAAAGAAGATTTAAACCGCTTATTTAAGTCTTCTTGAGAAATAAGTGTAAAATTATCGATGTGTCTAGTCTTTATTTCAGTGGCTGGTCCGCCAGATATTTTTAAAGAAGAAAACGCCTTCAATTGATCAATCTTAGTAATTAACTCTTCAAGTTCTTCTTGAATTTTAGCTAAGTCCTTGTTGGCATAAGATGAAGCTATAGCCTCTCTCGATTTTTGTGCATGAAGTACGTTATAAGATAGGCTTGTAAAGAAGAAATACCCGCTTATGAAAAAGAGAAATAATATATTTCTTTGATTAAATTCCATATAAAATAAGTTGAGAAATTAATGAATATAGCTTGTTCTGTAGCGTAAGAATTTAGCATCAATTTTTATGTTGAAAAAATCAATGCTAAATTCAAATCAAAAACAAACTGTTATTTATGAAACTAATAATGTCTTTCTAGCAGTTAAATTAGGATATTTTTCAGCCAATAATTTAAAAAAGTTATCAGCTATTAAATTGGCAATTAATCCATTTTTGGTATAATTTGCATCTGCCATTTCATATGGTAGTATCATTTTATCATGAGCTAATACAGTAAATTCTGAACCATCAATAGAAAAGATAAGTTCGAAAACGTTAACCAAGGCTTCTTCTTTATTTAATTTTTCACTAAGAAAATCAGTTACACCACTTGCTAAGTCAGCTCCTTTCTTGGGGCCTTTAAATTGAATTTTAGCGGCATTAAGTTGCGCTTCTGAAAAAGTTAGATGTGTTTCTAATTCTCCATCCATATTAGCAGCTAAAAAATGAAGTTCATTATTGCTTAGTACTAAATGAGCTTTAGCATCTACTCTGTTATATTTGGCTTTCACGCCCACCACTCTCCAAGCAACACTTTTCGCAGCATCTACAGCTGCATTTTTTGCTTTATTTTTCAAAGAAATAGGAATGCTAGCATCTGTAAAAGCATCAATGGATTTACCATGCATCCAATTATTTAGATAATCTAACTGTGTATTTAGAATCTCTGAAGTATGGTTTTTAATATTTTTTTTAGCCTCATCAGTATTAAAATCAGCAATTACAGCTTTACTTTTCTGCATTGTATATCTGTAATAAAAAAATGAACCAGCACATAAAATTCCGAAAATCAAAATAGTTTGTAACATAATAGATAAGTTAGAATAATTTTATTAAAGTTTAGAGTAAAAGTATCGTTATTATGTGGTTAAATACGGTGTGTATGTATGAACGGCTGGTTTGAATCTTTTTTCGTAGTATATTAAAGTAAATTTGATTTATAGAGTTTAATTTTTAGTTTTTAAAACTGTACTTTAGTACTTATGGAATTACTTTTTTTAGGATTAGGGGTAGGAGCGACTGCAGCCTATTTTATTTTTCAGAAATTCGTTGACTTTAGGAAGAAAAATGTCGCGCAAAATCAATCAATAACTTTATTAGATAAAATTAGAAGAGTCGCAAAGTTGATTACCGTAGAAGGAGAGTTCGCAGAAATCTATCATCATGAAGATACAAGAGATAAGTTTTTAGGACTAATATCTAGTAAGAAAAAAGCAATTGTTATAATAAATGCTAAAACACATATAGGTTTCGATTTCAGAAAGATTAAGATGGATTCTGATACTGAAAATAAAAAAATCATAATTTCTAATTTCCCTGAGCCTGAAGTATTGTCTATAGAACCCAATATTCGATTTTACGATATTAAAGAAGGGTTTTTAAATAAGTTTAGTTCTGAAGATTTAACGAAAGTGAATGCAGCCGCAAGAGAGCATGTTTTACAGAAGATACCTGAAACAAACTTAATGGAAGTAGCTAATAACGAAGCCTTAGAAGCTATTTTGTTAATGCAAAGTTTAGTAGAAACAATAGGTTGGAAGCTCGATTATTCATCTATTGAATTACCTGAAGCAAATATTCAACAAATAAAAGATAAATAATTAGTAAAGTTGTTTGCCAATGCATATTGAACAATATAGAAATTACTGTATACTGAAAAAAGGAGTCACAGAACATTTTCCTTTCGATGATAATGCGTTAGTTTTTAAAGTTATGGGCAAAATGTTTGCACTTTCTGGCGTGAATAGTTGGGAAAGCAATGAAGGAAAAATTAATTTAAAGTGCGATCCAGACAAAGCATTAGAATTGCGAGGAGAATACGAAAGTATTAACCCTGGTTTTCATATGAATAAAAAACATTGGAACACAATTACAGTTAATAAAGATGCTGACGACACTTTAGTGATGCAATTAATAGATCATTCCTACAATTTAGTTGTAACAGGACTAACAAAAAAGTTAAAAGAAGAATTGAAGTTACTGTAAACAATGAAAAAGAAAGAACTAAGAGCTCTGTACAAGGAAAAACGTAACGATTTATCAGAGTTAGAAATAGAAAAACTTCAAACTAATATTTACAATCAAATTTATCAATTAGATTTTTCTTCTGTAAAAAATATTCACATATTTCTTAGCATACAAAAGCACAAAGAGCTGAATACATACCCTATAATTAAATATTTACAACGTTTAGGGAAATCAATTATTATCAGTAAAAGTAATTTTTCAGACTCAACATTAACTCATTTTATTTTTGATAATAATACAGTTTTAAAAGAAAATAAATACGGTATTCCAGAGCCTATTCAAGCAGAAGCTATAGCGGTAGAAGAAATAGATTTAGTATTTGTTCCTTTATTAATTTCTGATGAACACAATTATAGAGTAGGATATGGTAAAGGGTTTTATGATCGGTTTTTACAAAATTGCAGAAGTGATATACAAACAATTGGACTCAATTTCTTTAAACCAATTACGCATATTTCAGATATTAACGAGTTTGATATTCCTCTTCAGCGTATAATTTATCCAACTTAAGAATATAATAATAACAAACTTTCAATTCTAAAAAGTAAAAACTAGATGTAATTCCGAAATAAATTAGCAATCACATCTAGTTAATAATTGTAAAATTTTTTATAAATAATTATGCTTCAGGAGCAGCAGGTTCCTCATCGTCATCTTTAGAAAATTGTCCGTAGAGGATAAAACCAATTACAGCAAGGTATATAAGTTTACCTCCAATTTTTTTCCAAAAAGAAAGTGGATTTGAAGAAAGTTCCAAATTATGTGTTTTTTTAAGCTCCTCTAATTGAGCTTCACTAAGATCATAGTAAATAGACTCATCTTCATTAACTAATACATATTTCCCGCCAGTATTCCAGGCAGGGATAAAGATAATTCCGTATTCATTGTGAAGGTAACCAAGATTTAAGAAAGAACCATTTTGCTTTAGAGAGTCTTCATTTGGTAAATCTTTTACCGTAGCAATTTTTTCACAAGGAAAACATACTGGTATTCTTCCTCTTCTGGCATGAGCTTCATTAGCAAAAAAAGCAACGAAAAGTAATAAAATAATTTTTTTCATATTGTTTAATTTATAGTTAGTTGATGATTAATAATTAGTTCAGCAAAACTAAAAAAGTATTATAATCTGTAACACTTATAATATATTTCCGTAATGAATAAACACATATTTGGCAACAATTTAAGAAAATAAGAACAATATTAAGAAAAATTGATTATAAGTAAATCTATTAGATTAATCAGAAACAAAAAAAAGCCTTACTATTAGTAAGGCTTTCATATATATTATGAGAGTTAATTATCCGTTCATAGAAATTAAAAACTCATCATTATTTTTTGAAAATTTAATACGATCGTTAATAAACGTCATGGCTTCAATAGGGTTCATGTCAGCTAAATATTTACGTAATACCCACATACGCTGAACTGTTTTAGGATCTAATAACAGGTCGTCTCTACGCGTACTCGATTTAATTAAATCAATAGCAGGGTAAATTCTACGGTTAGAAATATTTCTGTCTAATTGAAGTTCCATGTTACCAGTACCTTTAAATTCTTCAAAGATAACCTCGTCCATCTTTGAACCAGTTTCTGTAAGTGCAGTAGCTATGATAGTTAGCGAACCACCATTTTCAATATTACGCGCAGCACCAAAGAAACGTTTTGGCTTATGAAGTGCATTTGCATCAATACCCCCTGATAAAATTTTACCAGAAGCAGGAGCTACAGTATTGTATGCACGAGCTAAACGCGTTATAGAATCTAGTAAAATAACAACATCATGCCCACATTCAACTAAACGTTTTGCTTTTTCTAAAACGATATTAGCAACACGTACGTGTTTATCTGCTGGTTCATCAAAAGTAGAAGATACAACCTCTCCACGCACATTACGTTTCATATCGGTAACTTCTTCAGGTCGTTCATCAATTAATAGTACGATTTGATATACTTCAGGATGATTGGCTGCAATAGCATTAGCAACATCCTTTAAAAGCATTGTTTTACCAGTTTTAGGTTGTGCCACAATCATACCACGCTGTCCTTTACCGATAGGAGAGAACAAATCGATGATTCGTGTAGATAATGAGCTTCCTTTTTCTGCTAAATTAAATTTCTCTTCGGCAAATAAAGGTGTTAAGTGTTCGAAAGAAACACGGTCTCTAACAATATTAGGATTTAAACCATTAATCTTAGAAACACGAATTAAAGGAAAATATTTCTCACCTTCTTTAGGTGGACGAACATTACCTCTTACAGTATCACCAGTTTTTAGGCCAAAAAGTTTAATTTGAGATTGCGATACATATATATCATCTGGTGATGATAAATAGTTATAATCAGACGAACGTAAAAAACCGTAACCATCTGGCATCATTTCTAAAACACCTTCACTTTCTATAATACCATCAAACTCAAAGTCAGGATCACGATAGCGATTTCCACTTTTATGTTTTGAAGATGGACTCTTATTATTCTTATTATTGTTGTTGTTTCTATTTTGGCTATTACCACGTTGATGCCTAGTATTGTTATTGCTAGTATGTGGTTTTTTATCTTCTCTAGTGTCTTGTTTAGCGTTAGAAGAATTGTTAGCAGATTTACTTTTTTCTTGAGTTACATTTGCTTTTTTAGGAGCAACTTTTTCTTTTGCTGTAACTTCAGGTTTTGGTTTACTAACAGTAGGAGCAGCAGGAACTTCAGGTGTTACTGGTGCAGCAGGTTTAGGTGAAGATTCAGCAGATTTAGAGATCCTTCTTCGTCTTGGTTTCTCTACTTTCTCTGCTTTTTCTGTCTTTTCTGTATTTTTATCTTCAGTAGGTGTTTTTACTTCTTCAGCCTGCCCTTTATTTGCTTCAGCTTGTACATCAAGAATTTTATATACTAAATCTAATTTTTTAAGTTGGCTTGTTCTTTTTAAACCGATAGATTTTGCTATTTCTTGAAGTTCAACTAATTTTTTTGCTTTTAAATTCGAGATTTCGAACATTAGAATATTTTTAATTAATAAAGTGTATTGAAAAAAGGGAAAATTTGTCTAGGTTAAACTTTCTTAATTGAAATGCTTAATACTAAATATATTAAGTTCAGTGAGGTTTCCTTACAAGGCAAATATAGATAAATAATTTAATATCCAAAGTTTCTTTTAAAAAAAAGAAACAGTATATTTGCTTTCCAAAATTTAAAAATGATACAAAGAATACAGTCTCTTTACTTATTAGTAGCAGGAATTATTTCTGGAGGCTTAACATTTGTATTTAAATTATGGAGTACTAATAAAGAAGTTATTTTTTCTACAGACTTGTTAAACTCAAGTTCTATTTTAGATAAAAGTATACCTTTATTATATATAGTATCGGCTATTTTATCAATTGCAGCTATTTTTTTATTTAAGAATAGACAATTACAATTTGTTTTTGGCCGACTTAACATATTGACAAACCTGTTTTTATTAGGAGTGTTGGTATATCTATCACTAACATTATCTGGAGAAGCTTCGGTTTCTGAGAAAGGTATTGGGATGTTCATACCTGTTATAACAATATTATTAGTTGTTTTAGCAAACAAAGCCATTAAAAAGGATGAAGATCTTGTAAAATCTGTAGATAGGTTACGATAAACCTAACATCTTAGTATATTTAGTGCGACGAAACCGAGAATTTTTTCTCGGTTTTTTTATGATTATAATTCGCTATTTTTGAGAAGGTTATGTAAGTCGTCTAAGGGGAAACCCTTAGGCTCTATCTAAGGGTTTCCCCTTAGAGTATCAGGGTAAACCCTGAGTGCATATTCAGGGTGTTTGTAATTTGCCCACAACGTATTAACCTCATAAATTTGTATATGTAATAATGAAAGATAAAATCGAAGTTCACATAGCTGATGATCATAAGATTGTGATAGACGGAGTATCAGCTTTAATAAATACGGAGAGTGACATCGAGATAGTTGGTTATTCATTAACAGGGAAAAATGTTATTGAATGGTTTAAAAAAAATAAAGCCGACGTTTTAATTCTCGATATTAATATGCCAGAGTTAGATGGAATAGGCGTTTTGAAAACATTTAAAACAAGAAGCTTCCAACAGAATACAATTATATTATCTGGCTTAAGCGATCCGAAAATTGTTCAAGAGATGATCGCTTTAGGAGCGAAGGGATTCATAGAAAAAGGATCAGCTAGCGAACACATTATAAAAGCTATAAGAGCAGTTGCAAATGGAGAGCAGTATTATAGCGAAGAAATTAAAAACAGTCTGTTCGACTTGTATGTAACAGGAGCTAAAACAGACGAAGCAATAAAGAGTAGTGTGGTTACAGAACCACTTACGGACAGAGAAATAGAAGTTCTTAAATTGATAACAAAAGAACACAGTACGTCAGAAATAGCTGACAAATTAGACATAACAATAAAAACCGTCGAAACACACAGACGAAGTTTATATAAAAAAATTAAAGTAAAAAATGTAGTAGGTTTGGCAATATACGCTGTTAAAAATAACATAGTTTAATTAACCTCCCTTCAATTTCTATATAGAGGTTCCCCGTCCTTATATATGTTCCCCCCCCCAAGGACTATGTTATAGAATATTGTCAAGCCCTCTTCATTTCTTCAAAAGTTTCCCCCGAACTTTATCTTTCCTTAACGTTTAACATAAATCCACTTAAAATTTAGTACCATGAGTAAAAGATACATACCTTTTGTGATGATGTTTGCATTAATATTATCATCTTGTTCAAGCGAAGAAAGTACAATTACAAACGAAGAAGCACCATTATTAAAAACATATAAGATTAGTAAAGATGCTGAAGGAAGATATTCAATAAATTACGAATTAAACGATGGCGCATACAGTGAAATGTCAAAAGATATTGCAGCTAAATCGAATAATATCAATGTATTTGAAGGAGCAAAGCGAACTAATAAAAAGGAAAGTAATAATGTTGCATTGGAAGAAGGAAAAATAAAAATTGGTGTATTCGAAAATAACCAACAACGAAAATCGATAACAGTACAAGATGAAAACGCTGTATTTGCAAAGGGAGTTGATAATCCAGATTTTTTAGAGTCGTATAGTATAGAGTTTCTAGGAGGAAATCAATACGTACTAGACTTTAATGTAAAACAAGGTATTTGTGTAAGTTTTGAATATAATGACGAAAATAATATCTATGAGGTACATCTAAAAGAAGGTCAATCGCATGGAACTTCATTCACCAAGTTATACACAAAATCTGAAAATTTACCATTAAATATAGATTTTGTAAATTACATTGAAGTAGGAACACAAACCAAAGGATTAAATACTAATAGTTCTATAGCCTATCAAACAAGAACGAATCCAAGATGGGGTACTGAACAGCTTAATTAAAGTATGAAAACTGCTATAAGAAATATTATAATAATATTTGCTTTTATATTTTTTGTCACATCGGCGGAAGCTGAAAATTCAGGCTTTCGGATCTATACATATAATTTTCAAAGTCAAGACACAAGTCTCCAAAAAAAATATGAATTAGCTAAAATCTTTTATGATGAAGGAAGACACGTTAGGGCATTAAAATT
>JAHDDQ010000062.1:0-2699 GCA_020629275.1 Tenacibaculum sp.
ACCGGCTATATTTATTTTTGACGATATTTATTGGAGTAATGAGATGAAGGAAGCTTGGACTATCCTTAAAAATGATAAAGACGTAAACTTTTCAATAGATCTTTATGAGCAGGGGATTATAATCATTGATGAAAATGAACCTATTAAAGGAAAACATTTCAGTTTACATTTATCATATTAAACTGGTTGTTATCTAGAAAAAGAATAAGTCAATCTTAATTAAGGATTGACATGGAATTTAATATTTAAGTTAAGGTCTTCTACTTTTTTTATTCTTTAGAAGACGTTATAAATTAAGATCGTTTACTAAATACTTTTTTATTAACTTCTAATTTTTCTCAAAATAGAATCTAAACCATTCAATTGTAATTCATAAACAAGTGCCATCATTTTACCCAGTTTGCCGTTAGGAAAACCTTTGTTTTTATACCAAATTAAATAATATTCAGGAATGTCAACCAAATAGGTTCCTTTATATTTCCCAAAAGGCATTTTCATATGAGCAGTATCAATTAAGAATTGTTTGTCTAAGTCTATCATTTTTACTGGTATTTATTTAGAAGTCCAAAATCAAATAATGTCCAATAACTAGCTTTCAATCCACTTTCTTTAAAAGTACTGTTAACCCATGTATTACAAGTCTTAGCTGGCGAATATGAACCATTAGCTTTAAATAATAACGAACTTGGATAAATGTTTTGTGCTATTGGTATTTTGTTGTTGAAAGAATCTGCTTTGAAAGAGTCTGTCAAATATGCATCTAACTTTATCAATTGATTTTTGTGTATAGGAACACTAATCCACTTTTTATCTTTATATCTTGTTTTAGAAACTTCTATTAGTGTAGGGTTATTAAGGAATAAAGCCCCTAGAGCATATTTAACTTTAAAATCATTCCAAGTAGGTGTATTTAAATAAAAATTTTCATCACCCCAACCAAACCTAATATATTTATCATCAGGGCTTATTTGTAGCCCTTCTTTTAATTTAACTGATAACTCTTCAGTAGGAATAATAATACTTAAATGTACACCATTACTACTCAAGTAAATTTTCTTGGGTGTTAGTACAGAAGTTTGCTTATTAACAGTAATATAACTGATACCTATAGCAATAAATACGTAACTAATAATAGACAGTAATAGTAAGAACAAATATTTGACTATTTTCTTTACAATAACCATCACTTATTCTATACCATCTATATAATCTTGTAAGTACGCATAGCGATCTGCTAATTTTCCTTCATTAGTAGTCATTTTAGCTCTTGCTAATATTCCGTCTTTATCGTTATTATAAAAAGCGGGAATAACATGTTCTAAAAACATATTTCCGAATCCTTCACTAGCATCTTTAGGTAGTTCGCATGGTAAATTATCAACAGCCATAACAACGATTGCTTTTTCATCTCTATAATCAGTTTCAGATTCAGTTTCTGGATTGTAACCATAAATAGGATCAGCAATTGTTGAAGCACGAAGTGTAGATGCTACAGGTCCGTCTACATCACAAGAAATATCAGCGATATACTTTATTTTAAAATCTTCAGATTTAGCGTCATCTCTTGTAAATAAGTAAGGAGCACCATCTCCATAAAAATGTCCAGCAATAAAGAAATCAGTCTCTCTAGCATAAGGCATAAAATTACTTTCATATCCACTAGGATCTTCATAGAAAGCAAACTTGTCACCAACTTTACCATCTATTCTTCTACTGTATTCCATAACGTCGATCATACAGTATACAGGCTCTGTAAATTTTGAAGTTAAATATAATGCATCACTAACTTGCTTTATTTTTAAATAATCTAAGATTTCTTGTGCGCCTTTGGCCACTTTTCCTGTTCCTGAAAGCACAATTTTAATATTAGGAATTGTTATTTTATCAAGCTCACGTTTTACGGCATCCAAATCAGCAAGTGTTTCCACTTTTGGTAAGGTAAATGAACCTTCTTTTAGTCCTATTGCTCTAAAGCCATTATAAGCACCAACAAGCCCGGCATATCTTCCAAAACCAATTAAACGTGCGCCATTTTCCTTAATTATGGTTTCATGATCGTATAATTCAATCTTCTTATCCAAAATGGCTTTAAGTAGTTTTCTATTATAGGGCTGTTTTTTTATGGTATGGCTAAAAAAGAAATATTTTTTATTAGGAATTAAAGCATCTATCGGTACTTCTTTAACACCCAATAAAACGTCGCAACTTGAAATATCGTTAGTAACACTAAACCCATTACCTTCATACTCACTATCTTTAAAAACTCGGATATCAGAACTTTCAATTAGAATTTCAGCGTCTTCAAATTTATCTTGAAACTCATTTAGTTTATTAGGAGAAAATACCACTCTTTTATCAGGCGGGTTCTTACGTTCTTTTATAATACCAAACTTCATAGAAAGGATAGATTTTTAATTTTAGTAATTTGTTTGTTATGCTTTTTTTACAAGCGATACGAAATTACGAGTTTTTATAAGTTTGCACAAGCACGTTTTTATTATCTTTGTCGCCCGATCGTAAAAATAGTATTCCTAAGGTGGTATACTTTTTGCCGATTATAATTTTAATTCTTTGACATATTGGGGACGACTGGTTTTGACAGCAAGACTAGTAAGATGGTAAGCATACCGAGGACTGAAATAATGCTCGTTAAACTTATTTCAACTTTTTAAACGGCGAAGATAACTACGCTTTAGCTG
>JAHDDQ010000062.1:2774-19503 GCA_020629275.1 Tenacibaculum sp.
TTTATGTCCACGAAAAGCCTTGGTTTACGGCGTTTCATTTTTGGGCATCGTAAATGTAAACATAGAAAATCTAGTACTTCGATAGGTTTTCGAAGCTAAAGAAGTTAAGTTATAGTTAGGCTGTTTTTGGTCAGGCTTTAATCGAAAATTAAGCAAAAACTAAGTATGTAGAAAGCTCTCGAGCTACTTGTTTGGACCCGAGTTCGATTCTCGGCGTCTCCACAAATAAACCCTGTAAGGATCGTATTTACAGGGTTTGTTTATTTTAGGTGTCAATATAGGTGTAAAAAAATAACATAGAACCAATACCATATTTACCTCCAATTATACGTAGAAATGTAATATTCTTTTTTCTTATACTTTCTCTTCAATGGCTGTTTCCCTATCATAACAAGAAGTAATCAAACTCAATAAAATTAATAATGGGAATAAAATAGTTTTCATTTTTTTTAATAATATCAAAACTTACTGATTAGAATTCATAGATAAATAGATTGATAAATCTTCATCATATTCATCGAAAGATAATGTTATATTAAACTAGAGTTTTGCAGGTCTCAATACCTTAAAGTTTAATAAATCGAGACTATTTAAATAAATTGAATAGATTTAACAATCAATAGGTTACAACCTCCTTTTCATGCAAAAATATCCATTTTAGTTAGAATTAAATATTCAAAAAAAGTAATCGTCTAGGGGATTTCACTACAAATAGTTCTAAAGAGCCTCTATATATTTGCCATGCAGTTGAAGTTAATCATTGAAAAAGATAAAAGAAAATGAAGGTGTTTCTTACAGACGACCACAGTATTATTTTTCCAGCCTATACAAGTCTATTGAATAAATTAAATTGTACAGTTGTTGGAACATCAACTTCAGGAGAAGAGCTAGTCCAATGGTTAGAAGATAATACATGTGATCTTATCATACTAGACTTATCCTTACCAGGCATGAGTGGAATACAGGTATTGAAAGCAATTTTCGATTATGAAAATGTTCCCCGCATTTTAATTGTATCAGGAACCTATGACGTAAAACAAATACAAGAAGCTATTGTATTAGGAGCAAAAGGGTTCATTCTTAAAGGAGAAGTCCATCAATGTTTAGAAGAAGCTCTATTGAAAATAAAAAATGGGAGAAAATATTATTCTGATACTGTTTTAGATGAAATTTTACTGAAGCAACTCGAAACAGACAATATGATTTCATTGGAAGAAATCTTTTCAAAAAGAGAAGGTGAAGCATTATACTTAATGACTGAAAATTTCGAGACAAAGGATATTTTAAAAAAAATGAATATTTCTAATAGTTCATTCTACACGTTAAGGACAAGAATGAAAGAAAAAATCGGAGTTAAGAATATCATAAGGCTAGTCATATTAGCCATCAAGTACAAATTTAAAGTGAAATAAAGCTTTACAATAAAATTTAAAATAGGGTATCTTTATTGGTTTATTTTAATTACACTAATTATGAAAACTTTATTTAAAATTTTAACTGTTATAACAGTATTAGGCTTTGTTTCTTGCACAAACAATGATAAAATAGCAACAAGAGATGGGAGAGTTATTACAACGGATATTTCTACAATTGAAAAAGGGGATACTAAGGGTCCTGGAGTTGGTGATGATGAAGATGAAGACATGGGAGAAGAATAAGTTATTAAAAAGTACTCTCTACGGAATTATTTTTGCTGGGCTTTTATTTTCGTTTGAATTTATCGATAGTTATAGTAATGAATATAACAATTCAAAAAAGCAATTCAATGAAAATAAAAAGGAAAATGAAGCTGCACTAAAATTAGTAAAAGAATTTGCAAAAGAAGCCGAGGTATATTTAGCTTATAAAAAAGTAAATTCCAAGTACCTGAGCTCAAAGAAAAAATACAATAAAGTCAAAAAACAAGAGAAAGTATTTGGCTTTAAAAATTTACGCTTATTCGTGTATAACTTGTTCCCACTAATCGCTTTATTTGGATACATCCTCTATAATCTAAAGAAGAGTTTTAGATTGGAGATGAACAATATTGGTCCTAAATTAATCCATGGCGTGTTTTTGATGTATGCATTTGTCAAACTATTTTGGATATTCCAAAAATATGATGATTTCAACAAGCCCATGTACTACATTATAACATTAATGTGTGCATACTTTGTAACCTTAGCTGTTTCAATAATAGAAAAACAACAGGTTAAAAAAAATAAACTTCTAAAAAAGAAATTATTAATGGTTTCTTATCATGCTATGCAAAATGCGAAAGAAGAAAAACTAAACGAAATGGTAAATGTTATAAAGAGGCCGTTATGAGCAATTAATTGTAAACTTAAAATAAATGAATTCTTTGAGGAAAAAAGGATTCTTAAAAATTTTAAGTTTTATCAAGTAAGTAGTCTAATATGTATAAAAATAGATGGTTAGTTCAATTTTTGTAATTCGGAAGGGTTTTATATTCAGTAACTAATTAATTTATTTTTCCCTAGATGTTTTGTCAACTCAAGAATCCCTTTTTTAGCTTGAGTTGGCTTTTTTAAGAATCATTTTGAAAGACGATAGTTGTATATAAATCAGCAATACTTGTGCTATAAGTTGCAATGACTGAAAATCAATTTGTCCTAAGAAACACTTATGAATATTTTTGCCCATGGAAAAGAGAAATTGCTAGTTAACTCCTCCCCACAGTAATTTAAGCTCCTTTTAAAAATCACATAAATAGCGCGATATTTTTTATCGTGCAGCCATCCTATTACAATTTTTTAGCAGCGTAATTAATAAACACTAATCATATGAATGTAATTAAAACCACATGGATTGCTTTATGTCTTGTAGTTACAACATCACAAGCACAGCAACAACAAAACAAGTGTGACTACAATGTCGACCAAGCACTCACTTATCTCAAAGCAGAAAGTACAAAGTCTAATTATCAAAAAGCCATTAAATCATTAGAACCATGCGTTAAAGAAACGAATGATCCTTTAGCCCAGTTCCTTTTAGGAAAAGTCTATGCAGAACTGAGTAACGAAAAAAAAGCTTTTAAGCTTATCAAGTTAGCAGCAAAACAAGGTTTAGCAGAAGCACAAGCCGAGCTTGGGATTTACTACAAATATGGCTTCGGTTGTAATCAAAATTTTAGAAAGGCTGTAAAATGGTTTAAAAAAGCTAATAAATCAGGAAGTAATTTAGCTACTTACGCTCTTGGATATATCTATTACAAAGGTTTTGGAGATGTTCAACAAAACTATAGAAAAGCTGTGAAATGGTTTAAAAAATCAAACTACCCAATGGCTAAGTACTGGTTAGGAGTTTGCTATAAAAATGGTTACGGTGTACGTAAAAATCTTAATAAAGCAGCCGCATTATTAGGTACTGAATTCACTTCCAAAATCGATAATAATACCGAAAACCTGAAACACTATGCCGAAGTATTAAAAGCTCCTTCAGATGGAAATGCTTCATTATTTGCAAACGAAAATACATTATCAGGAATATGGAAAGGAAGTCTTTTATTTAATGACTGGTATGGAACGAGAATAGAACACGTAATACCTATTGAAATAATTTTCAACAAAAACCAAAATACTGAACTTTTAACGGTAACATGGAAGTTGAATCATCAGGAATTAAATAAGGAATTTAGTCAAATTGAAAATACACTTTACTACGATAACATGGTACTAAATCTACCTTATTATCCATCTAAAAAAGAACTTCCAAAAGAATTAAATCATAAAATTAATTCAATTGATTTTTCTTTAAAAAACTTCAAAGAAAATAACTATTTAATAGGTACTATTCAAAGTACTATTCCAGAATGGAAGGAAAAAAGCATGCCCTTTAAGATAATACTAGAAAAGAAAACAACTTTTGCTAATTCTAATGAAGAAGTATCTAAAGAAGCTTTAGAAGCCATTACTGGGGAAACCGATAAATTCATCAAGTTTTATCCAAACCCATTTATTGAGGATATTATTATTTCTTACGCGCTTGATAGTAAATCGAATACAGAAGTGAAACTATCCAATCTTGATGGATCAAACGCAAAAACAATAAAAACATCAAGTATTCAACCCTCAGGAACTTACCATTACTATCTGGATGGGTCTGATATTAAACCAGGTATGTATTTGGTATCTATTAAAGTTGGCAGTGAAATTAAAACAAGAATTGTAGTTAAAAAATAACGTAAAATGAAAAGAAATATAATATATGTAGTACTGCTTTTAGCCGTTCTATTTTCCGAAAATATAAACGCACAATTAAGTCCAAATAACGAATTTTTAAGTATAGCTAGAAATCCTTTTGATTTCGGGAATCTGGAGCCAGAGGATATCAAAATTAATTTTACCAGTAACTCAATTTTAGAATCACACACTATTATTGAAAGAGTAAATGAAAAACTTCACAGGCAGTGGATTAGTAAACAACATAAAATCATTGAAGAAGCTATTGAAAATAAGTTAGGTAAGCAATTCAATGGTATTGAAAGCGCTATGAAAGATGTACATAAGCACATTGAAGCTAGGCGAATAAAAAGGAATATATATCCTGTAGTACAGAAATATAACAATAAGGTTGCTTTAAAAAGAAGTATAAGAAATACATGTCTAAATAATATTAAACTTCTCGAATTTAGGAAATCTGAAATAGTTTCAGGAAAACTGGATACACGTTATGGTCATTTAAAATACAAGAGTACTCCTCTTAAAGATATAAGATCTACTAGCACTATAAATAATCTAATCTCTAATGAGTTTAAAGATTATGACAAAAATGAAGCCGTATTAAATTTTGAAGAACATGTAAAAGATAAACTACAAAATTCATTAGACGTAATAAATCAGGGAGCAATATTCAATTCACATATTCTAAATGTAGCCGCAGACCATCAGAAAAATTATATCAATGGGCATAGTGGTTCACTTGCAAAGTTAGATTTAATGCAAATCTATGCGAACAATGTATTTGTAGATTTATCTGTGCTTAGTATCATGTCGATCAATCAACAACAAATGCGCATAAAACAAGTAGGTACAGAAAGTTTTATTGAATCTTTTGGTAGATTATATCATGGTCAAGAACCTTCTGTTTATGATTACGGTACAGCAACATATAATTATTATTATAAAAAATATGGCTTTGCCACTTCTCAAATATAAAAAAAATTGAGAAATGAACTAAGAAGAAAATTCTTAGATAAAATCTCTATCGATAATTTATTAGATGACACAACTCTTCAAGGTCTAGGAGAAGATCATAAAAATTTTATCAAAAGCAGACCTGATTTATTTACAGAAGTAAGAGAATACTTTAAAGTACATGACTATTCAGAAGTTTCTCATAATTGTATTAATTACCTTTTAACTGAGTTAAAAAGCGGGAGGAACTTTTCTCCCAACCCAGAGGTATTCAAAGCTAGCGGTACCCCTGTATTTCAAAGCTCTAATAATGCATCAGTGGCATTAAGAATGAAATACAATGATAGAGCTATTAATGAAGCCTTTACAAATTTTCAATATGTATTAAATGCTTTGTTTAAAAATAATGAGTTCCCCAAATACAAAGGAAATATTATTAGAAGTTATTTTAAGGCTAATAACATAAATGTCCCTAATACTATTCAGGATGAATGGCTAGGTAACTCTTTTTATTTTAACGGAAGATATGGGCGTTATGGAGCAAATTTTTTAGAAATAAATTATAACAGCTATCATGGTATATACTTGAATAATAATAATTTTACAACTGAAGCCTATTTAAATTCTTTAATTCAAAATTTAGATAGTAAACTAAATATTGATGAAAATGTAAAAGGTTTTTTGTTTAGTCATCCTAAAGTTGCCCATGAGTTTAAAAAATACTTAGATGCTACTAATTCATCTACTAGCGCAAAAATACATTTAAAAATATTAGAAAATATTGTTCTTGAAGATTGTTATACTGGTATTTATTCTAATATAGGGTATGCTTTCTTGAGCACAAACTTACGCTCTTATTATTACAGAGAAAAAGATAGTTTAAAAGAGTTACACCCAGATTGGTCTGAGGGCAAAATCGTTGAAGAAGTATTGATTCAAATGTTTCAATCTGGTTTAGATATAATAGGCTTACTTCCTGTAGTTGGAGAAATTGCTGACTTAACAAATGGTGTTATTTATTTGGTTCGAGGTGATCGCATTAATGCTGCGATAAGTTTATTCGCCGTAGTACCTGTAATTGGAAGTTCATCAACAGGAGGTCGTTTATTTATTAAAGCGACTAAAACTATTGATGATGTCAAGGACGCCCTACCTTTTATAAAATTAACCAATGGGTTTATTGATTTTGGATCAAGAGGTAAATTAGCTCAAATGATAAAAGTAATAAAGAGTGTAGAAGAGGCACATCATATAATTCCTTGGAACATAAGGTTTCACGATATAATACAAAAAGCAGCTAAAGTTGGTTTTCATATGAATGATATCTTAAACGGAATTCCTCTGAAAAAATTTCGTAAATTGACAGGTGAAGGACTACATGGAAATCACCCCAAATATGATGATGTTGTCAGGCATTTACTTGATAAATATGGTGATAGATTTCCAAATGCAGATCCATCAGACGTAAAAAAATACTTAGAAGAAAAAATGATACCAGAATTAATAGAATGGATAAATAAGGCAGAAAAAACCGATCTTAATCTAAATGAATATTTTAAACAAATAGTTAAACCGTTTTATGGAATTTGAAAGTAAAGAAGCATATTTTTTAATTAGTCCAGAACATAATTTAAAACAAATTGGATACTATCCTCAAACTAGAATCCGAAAAGGATATAATCCAAATCTAGATGGACATTGGACTGTACCACATAATGATTTTCCTGATTTTGAACCTAATTTAGAATTAGAATTAAATTCTAAAGGTAAAAGAACGGATTACATGGATTTTAATGATTTGAGAAATGGTTTCTTAGTTAGTAAGAAATTAAAAGATATTTTACTAAAATATGAACTGCCTAAACATAAATTTTATCCTGTGAAAATATATCATGAAGAAGAATTATTAACTTATTACTGGTTTTATTACATCATAGATGATTTTTGGGAATCATTAGATAATGATAATTCTTATGCTGAAATTATAAATGCAGATAATATAGGTGAGATAGAAGGCAAAGTACCTATAATTTCTAAAGAACAAGTATTTAAGGAAGAAGATAATTTTACTTTCCCTTATCGTTTAAGAACTGGCAAAATTACTTTAAAAAAAGGTACTCCTAAATATGACTTTTACCAAATAAAATGTTTAGGTCTTCAAAAAATATTTAGCAAAGCTTTAATAAACAACCTTAAAGAAGAAAATATAACTGGTTTTGAATTTAGACAAGTAGATTTTTTTGAAATTAAAATTTAATCAACGAAATTCAAATAACAGTTTACACGTTGCAAAACTAAGTTATTAATTTATACAAATGGAAATACCACCTTAAACACGATTATGGTGGTATTCTTTTTTATAGAAAAGCTGAAAAATCATCATATAATTTGAATGAATTTTTTAAGAGATTATAATTATGAATTATTACATTATTGATTGGGATTATGACAATTTAGATGTTATTGGTCACTATCCGCAAATTGAATATGACAAAGGAAATAACTTTAATAGTCCTAACAATATCAGGAAAGTAAACCCTCATGAATTTCCAAATTTTATTCCTGAGATAAATTTGAAATTTCATAATAAAAGTAAAATAACAAACTTCATAGAGTCACCTAATACAAAGGCGATTTACATAGATGAAAATTTTAAAGAGATATTGGTAAATTTTAATCTACCTAAATTTAAGTTCCATCCTTTAAATGTTAAGTTTAAATCAGAGACTTTACATTATTTTTGGTTTCAATTTCTTAGAGAAGATTTTTGGGAGTATTTAGATAAAAACAAGTCAAAAGCAGTCATTACAGACAACAAGCAAAATTTTGAGGTGGTAGGCGAGTTTGATCTAAATATGGCAGTTAATGAAATGCATACATTCATAAATACTGAACTACCTTACCACCAAAACACCAAATGGGAAAAGTTAGTCTTTAAAAAAGGTTTTACTAAATATGATATATATCAACCTAAAATTATTGATAATCCAATAATTATAAGCGAGAGATTATTAAATGCACTACAAGATGCTAATCTTACTGGTTTCAAAGTAAAACCTTATATAGAAGTAGAATTTGAGTAAACAGTAAAAACACCAAGTAATTAAAATTTAATGATGCGCAGTAACCAATGTTTACTGTGCATCTTTTGCTTAAGAAAAAGCTGATAGTTCTCCTTTCAAATAATATGAATAAATGATAATACTGAAGCTATTTATTTAATACTATCCCAAAGAGCATATTTTCATGTATTTTACTCCAAAAGAGAAAGCCTGTATAAAATAAAATTTATCAGGCTTTTATATTTTATCAATGGATTTCTTTAAAAAACTGATTTGAAGGCTTTTGTTTTTTGTTCTTCTCCGACAATTGACTCAGCAATTTCTTCTTCCTTATTATCACTCTGAGAAATAGAGTTTTTAATTTTTCTATCTAACTTCTCAAATTCTAATCTTAAATCTCTCAGATCATTTTCCTTTGTCCATTGAGAATTTACAACTTGTTTGACTGTCGAAATATGCTTTTCGTTCTCTTGTAATTTTAGTTGCTCCTTTTCTAATAGGGAAGGTATTTTATAGAGTGTATTCAAAAAATTGGAAGTAGCTAATTGTGGATCAGAAGCCATTAAACCATTGTTGTAGGTATATTTTATGTCTCCTTTGCCAAGCACAAAAAAGCGCAACACTATTTTGCGCAAAAATTGCGCTTTTCTTGCGTTTATTATTTATGTTGTTTGAGGATCTGTATTGTTGCTAATTTAACCATGAACAGTAAAAGATGAATAATAAAATCATTTATTTATCTGAATTATAAAGCTATTTTAGAATTAATTGCTAAAAAGTGCAACCCTATTTTGCGCAAAAATTGCGCTTTTCTTACGTTTATTATTTATGTTGTTTGATGATCGGTATTGTTGCTAGTTTAACTATGAATAGTAAAAGACGAATAATAAAATCGTTTAATAGTTTGAAGTATGGAGTTATTTTAGAGTCAAGAAGTAAAAAGCGTAATATTATATTGCGCATAAATTGCGCTTTTTGTGGTGCTTGATAGTGTAACTTATTAACGATTATTTCATGAAAATTAAGGTATTAGATAGGTATATGGTGAAAAATAGTATTTATACGAGAGGAATTTATCGTTGTGAATTGATTTCAAATTGTATCTTTATGTGAGCATTCACAGGTCACTCCACTAGTTGAATAGTAGCTATTGTGTTGTGAATTGATTTCAAATTGTATCTTTATGTGAGCATTCACAGGTTTCGATTTTTGTTTTTAATTCGGCAATACGTTGTGAATTGATTTCAAATTGTATCTTTATGTGAGCATTCACAGGTTTAAAGTATTTTATGTATCTACTTGCGGTGTTGTGAATTGATTTCAAATTGTATCTTTATGTGAGCATTCACAGGATGTTTAGTATTATAGAAAATAGCGTGATAGTTGTGAATTGATTTCAAATTGTATCTTTATGTGAGCATTCACAGGCAAGAAAGCAAGAAAGTACAAGTATTAGATGTTGTGAATTGATTTCAAATTGTATCTTTATGTGAGCATTCACAGGTATTAGTAATCGCAAGTAATTAAATAGATTGTTGTGAATTGATTTCAAATTGTATCTTTATGTGAGCATTCACAGGTAGGATCAAAATTACTATAGTCGCTGCTGGGTTGTGAATTGATTTCAAATTGTATCTTTATGTGAGCATTCACAGGCAAGAGTAAATAAAAAACCTCGAATAGTTTGTTGTGAATTGATTTCAAATTGTATCTTTATGTGAGCATTCACAGGTCCTTTTGTTAGTTTATTTTTGCTTCGTGGTTGTGAATTGATTTCAAATTGTATCTTTATGTGAGCATTCACAGGTATTCATTTTATCAGGAAAGATATAATTGTGTTGTGAATTGATTTCAAATTGTATCTTTATGTGAGCATTCACAGGTTTTGATAAGTTATCGATATAGGATTGGTTGTTGTGAATTGATTTCAAATTGTATCTTTATGTGAGCATTCACAGGTGCTAGTGGTATTATAGATACTCTAGGTATGTTGTGAATTGATTTCAAATTGTATCTTTATGTGAGCATTCACAGGTAATATGGTATATTTATTTAATGGTAACCAGTTGTGAATTGATTTCAAATTGTATCTTTATGTGAGCATTCACAGGAATTAAAAGAATTAAAAAAGAGACAAGACAGTTGTGAATTGATTTCAAATTGTATCTTTATGTGAGCATTCACAGGACACCATCGTTTTCAATTTCTGAGTAGTTTGTTGTGAATTGATTTCAAATTGTATCTTTATGTGATCATTCACAGGATTATTAGGAACCTACACTATCATGTTGTGAATTGATTTCAAATTGTATCTTTATGTGAGCATTCACAGGTCTTTAGCTTTCTTTTTAAAATCATCAACTGTTGTGAATTGATTTCAAATTGTATCTTTATGTGAGCATTCACAGGTATTCCTTACATGATAAATATCAAGTTTTAGTTGTGAATTGATTTCAAATTGTATCTTTATGTGAGCATTCACAGGCAATGACTTCGTTACTGAATATGGAAAGGAGTTGTGAATTGATTTCAAATTGTATCTTTATGTGAGCATTCACAGGGTAAATCTTTAAAACCTCCGTACTTACTGGAGGTTTTAAGTTTTGTAGGATTAAAAAATTAGAATAATTCGAGCTGTTGTACTGGTTTTTGAGCCGGAATTTCTTTTCTACCATGAAATATTTCCATCATACCAAATTGTTTATCGGTTATTTCAAATACACATACTTTACCATGTTTAGGTAACATACTTTTTACTCTTTTTATATGCACACTAGAGTTTTGCCTGCTTGGGCAATGGCGTATGTAAATAGAAAATTGAAACATAGTAAAGCCATCTGCTATTAACTTTTTTCTAAAATTTTGAGCCGCTTTGCGTTCTGCTTTGGTTTCTGTTGGTAAATCAAATAATACTAATATCCACATAATTCTGTAAGCATTATACCTATTTGCACTCATATAAATTCAGGATATAAAATAAACCTTCTTTTTCCTATAAAACATGCATGCAAACTTGCGCTAGTTATAGAGGCTGCAACTAAAAGTGGGCGTTTTTTAGTATCAATATATACATCTTGGGTAGCAATAGTAAGTAAGTAAGCTTTTATTTGTTTTTTAAGTGTTGTTTCTTCAGGATATAATTGCATACACTCAAGTACTAATTTGTCTACAATAGGGCGGTAAGGCTCCATAATATCATCAGCCAAGCAATACGGATTATATTTATTTTTATGAAAAACCCCTTGCGCTAATAGCAATCCACTACTTACTAAAGCTCTTGCAATAATACTTCTTAAAATAGCATAGCCATAATTTAAAAAATTATTAGGAGCTTCTCCAAAACGCCTTCTTTGAAAATCATCAAGTAAATATTTCCAATAATGATTTGCAGCTTTCCCTTCCATATTAGTTTCATCGCCAGAAATCAGTTTATCTAAATAGGTATCCATAGCCTTAGTGGGTTTATCTTCTTTAAGTAGTAAAGCTTTTTGGTTTCGTATTTTGGCTTCTATAGTTTGTTTCCATAATTGTTTTTTAAATGGTACAGAGGCAGCTAATTGATGCCTCCAATGTTCGGTTAATTCAGTATGACCAACCATGGGTAGCATGAGTCCGTTGGGTAAGTGATGGTTGTCAGTTTGTATTAATGCTACTTTGTTTCCCATTAGTTTATTTAATAGTTGGGTAGACAAGGTTATTTGCGGATGATCTAATAACAGCAATGCCATATCTTCTATAGGTATACTTCCCTTTTGCTCTTTAGTTTGGGGACATTGTATAATTAACTGATTTAGTTTTGTTTTTAAATATGACGGGTTTCCTATGTAGATAGTTCTTTTAAGCATTTTATACCTTTATTTTAATATTAGGTTAATAAAAAAGCTCACATATTATGTGAGCTTTGGTAAGGTTTAGTATTCTCCTATTTGTACTATTTTTCCAATATGGTTAAGCATAACTTTTACACATTTTTGTAATCTTGTATCTTCCAATGATTTTATATGAAAATAAGTGTGGTTTTTTAAATCTTTAATTCCTTTTTTAGAGGCATCGTTATGATGTCTAAAAATAAAATCTCTAACTACACTATTACCGTATTTAGTAACAGAAATAGATTGTACATAATATAAATTTTTACTAATCACAGGAATATTATTGTCATCTAATAAATCAATATCTGAAGGGTCAAAATCATCTGAAGGAAAAATAAAAAACTCGTTCTGTTTCATTGTAAATAAAAATTTCCAACCTAATTCACTATTATATTTGGTATCAATAATTGGAATGCCTTTGTTAACTCTTGTTACAGCTTTAAAAAAAGACACTATATTTTCCTGTATCTTATTATCCTTATCTTTATAAAAAGCAACATGATGGTTATTACCTGTGCTAATATAACTAGAGGGAACAGGTTGGTTGTTTTGTAAAATATCTTGCCCTAAGTGGTCTTTTTTATGATGTAATGGAATAGCATTGGCTATTCCTGTAATAGTTACTCTTTTAATAGCAATTCCTTTTTCTTTATGCAACCAAATAGGGTTGGTTTCTATGTCAGAAAAAGCTTTTTTCTTATCGCCATTAAATTCATTTATTCGCTCTTTAAGAATTTTTTGAATCTTTTTATCAATTACTTTTTCTATTTTTAATTCATGAGTTACAGGTTTTCTAATAGTGTACAGTACTTCATAGCAGTACACTTCTTTTAGAGGAGCTTCTCTATAAATAATAGGTTGCTTTTTTAATGTTTTATTACTAAAAGCTAAAGCAGCATTATTATTAAATTGTTTTAAATGCTGAAGTACTAATGATCTTTGAAGTTCATTTTCAATTAAATTAGCTTGTGTTAAACTAAAGTTTTTACCAAGTTTAATAGGTGTGTTTAGTAAGCTTTTTACAGTACCATACACTGTTTCTTTATGCAATTGTCCTCTTGGTGTAAGCTGTATTTTATGCTGATTTCCTTGAGCCGTTTTATACGTATTACTATTTTTAGTGACTACTTTGTTCTTATTTTTAATAGATACTAAAATACGTTGTATGTGTTTCTTAGCCTCATTACGAAAATTAGGCATGGGGGCAATAAATTTTTGTCCTTTTTTAATTTTTTTTTCTATACCTATAATTTCGCTGTAGAATTTATGGTGTTCATTTTTTCTTGCATTCAAGAAATTAAGGTACTGTACATGATTCTGGGTTGTAAAAGCTACTGTTAAGGCATCCATAGCATGATGGCGGTGGTCGTTACGCTTTGTCCAGTTTTTTATAACTTCAACCTGCTTTAACTCACCAGTTCCTATATCTAATCGCTCTTCATAGGTAGTTAAGTTTAAGGCTTTATATTTTGGTAAGTTTAGTTCTTTCATCATATTTACCAGTCCCCAATCTGTTCGTAGCTTATCGGTAATTTTACCCGAAGTAGGTACTACTTCTTTAATTACATTGCCTAATATTTCTTTTGCTTTTTTGGCAATGTACTGGCTATTTCTTAAATCGCGCTCTATAAAATCATTAGGGAGTTCTTTTTGTGCTAATAAAAGTTTATTGCGCTTTGCCTTAGAAAAAGTTCCTTTTCCTTTATTGTATAAACTTTCTATTCGAGCTTTATAAGCTTCAATTTCAATATTAAAATCAGTAGTAATAAAATCAATAGCAGTTCTGTTAGATTTTTGTTGGTTTATAGCACTAAAAGCTAAGGTTTTATTTGAAAAAGAATCATCAAACAAAAGTGCTTTAGGTATAATGTGTTCAACCTCTATATCTTTACTAAATAGTTGTTCTTTATCTATTTTTCGGTTGGTGAATACATCTTTATAACCATTAGCTGCTAATTCCTGCCATAAACGGTAACGGGTAACATCGCTTTTTGTAGGGTTGGGGATACTAAATTCTTTTTGAATTATTTTTCTTAAAGCATCATTTCTTCGGGTAGCATCATTAATTCCTTTGGTCATTAACGCACGCTCTTTCGCACTCTTTTTTAATTCACGAGCAAGCTCTATTCTAACTTCATCAATAGTACCGTAAGATTCTATAATTTGGTTAACCACATTAACCATTTGATTAAGAATTTTTTCAACCACAGGGTTTCGTAAACTGTTTTTGGGTACTAATGTTAGTGCTTTATCTAAAATTTGTGTTGTTTTTTCTTCTTTATTTAAGCTTTTTGACGGATTATAACCTGCAAGTTCGCAGGCACCAATTCCATTACCCTCGTTATCTTTTTTGGAGTATAAATGCCCTACTTGTAAATAGGGTATAATTTTGCGAATTGCCTTCGTTGATAAACTTCCATAGTCATTAGAAAAAACAACAGTAGCAAGTAGCTTAGCTTGTAAAGGAGAAAAACCAAACTTTTCAACTAATTTTTTCTTTATTATTACAGATGAGCTACCGTATAATAAAGCATCTTCTTTACTTATTTTATCATCATCTTCAGTCGCGTAAAGCAAATGCCAAAGCTGATAGGCTGCTTGTTTTTCAAAAGCATTTCCTTCTAAAGTTGCATTAAATTCTAAAATAGCAGTGTTAATATGTAAATTGCTAAATATAGTATGTAATTCTTTTTTTATTTGTTGAACAGTTTTTTTCTTCCAATCATGACCATACCCTTCGTTTATGGCAATTTGTTCGTAGGCAGTATACAAAGCTTTATTAGTTGAATTACCCACTAAACCCTCAGGGAAATTAGTTTTCCAATCTTTAGTTTTTAAACCTAAAACTTTTAGCACTTCGGTTTCTTTAAGATTTCCTTTATAATTTAAAGTCTCAAATAAAAGTTGCCTGTCTTCTTCTTTTAAAACAAAGGCTTCTTCAGTTTCTTTGAAAATACATTTTAAATTGTTTACATGTTGCCAAACCTTAAACTCTTGAAATAGAGGAGAGGATTTAGCAACTGCTTTTCTACCAACAGTTCTTGTTTTTTCTGTAGTTGTTTTTTTATCTGTAAAGGTTTGTTGCCAGCTTTCAAACTGACAAAAACTTACTTGCTCTTTTTGAGATTTTAATTTCCGTTGATAAAAAATTACTACATCTCTAACTTCTTCTTTTAATTTAGGGGTTAATGTCTCATAGTATTTAGCTTGTGTTTCCCATATTTGTTCAAATTCATCTAAGTAATCCTGCCTATAAAAAACTTGGTTTTTTAATGAGTTGTGTTGATTTTTAATAATTTGTTGCCACAAGTATTCCCCTACAGTAATTTTATTAAAGTATAAGGCTTTACTTCTGTCTGAAATAGCACCTAAATATCCGCTAGATTTGTTACTGTTATTATTAATTTCTACTAAAACATAAGCAACTTCTTCTATAGCTAATTGTTGTTGTATGGCAGTAGCTCTCCATGTATAATGCTGTAGTTTTTGTACTTCTCTTTTTCCTTTATTTTCTGCGGTATAAATTCCTTTTATAGCTAAAAAGCGTTTTCTACTATTTTGCTGTCCTTGCCCTATTAAGGCTTTATACAATTCATCATCAAGTATAGTGGGATAAAATTGCTGTTGAAAATTCCAAATTGCATCAAACTCGTTTTGTAAATCCGATTTGTAAAAATCGGGAATATACTTTTTTCCTTGTTTCAATTGCGAGTATATGTACTCTCCAGGGGTAAGGTTCTCATTATATAATATTTTGGCAATTTCCATTCCTTCAATAGCCACTCCTTCATCTTCAGCCTTTGTTTTTCTGCTACTCTTATAACCTCTTTTTTTATTAATAGTCAATAATACCTTGGCAAACTCATGTAAAGTAATTTGTTCTCGCGCTGCATTTGCTCTAAGTTGTAGCGTTTCATGAGTAGTATTTTTACCCACCTCAGTTAGCAAATTATTATTAGAAATAATATGGTTAGCTTTTAATAGTTTAATAAGGTTGGCTTTTCTTAGTTTAAAACGTTGAAGATTTCTTCTAGCACTTCTTTTTAAAGTTCGATCTGCATTAGTAGATAGTGGGCTACCTTTTTCAAAATTCTTTTTTTCATCTACTGTTAATGGATTTACACGAACGCCTAATTTGATAATTTTTGATGTTTCCTTTTCCGATTCTTCAACTAAAGCCCACCCTATGGATGTGATACCTAAATCGAGTCCTAAAATTCTTTTTTTCATATATTATATAAGAGGTTATATTTTTAGCTTCATATAAAGCTAAATCTTAAATTTCACAAGCTAAGGGATATGTAATGACTTTAAAAAGATGAATTACCAGTTAAAAATAGTAAAATCATTTATTTTAATAATACGGTTTTCCGTATTTTGTTTATATCTAAAATATGTATATTTACAGTACAATTTTGAAATCAATTCACAATAAGGATTATTCCGTTGTGAAAACATTTAAGGTGGCGTAAGTCGCCTTTTTTTATGTTCTTTTTTTTAAAAACTGAAAATATGTGTTTTTTGTATCCAATAAATCACGTAATAAAAATTTTGAAAGTTAACTTATCACGATAACTAGGAAATAAAATGATTGTTTCTTATGAGTGAGTATGTTGAATAAAAACAACAAACTATTGTAAAGTCAGGGGTTTAGAAAACA
>JAHDDQ010000063.1 GCA_020629275.1 Tenacibaculum sp.
TAGATTTAAGATTTTTGCCCGATTATATTTGTATTTTTGGTTTTGCCGATTATATTGCAGCTCCTTTACAGATTAATTTTTTAGTAACTTTAATAGTACTTTTGTTTTGTGAGTATGTTTGCGTAAAACAAGTACATATTAAAATAAAAATTAATATTATTTTTTTCATTTTCTTATAAATTCAACTCTTCGGTTATTTGCTTTTTCAATGGAATTTGAATTGGTATTCAAAGGAGTACTTTCGCCTTTTCCAAGTGTTGTTAATCGTTCTTTTTTTATTCCTAATTTTACAATGGCTTCTTTTACCGCATCTGCTCGCTCTTTTGAAAGTTTTAAATTAGCCTTAGCATCACCATCTGAATCTGTATGACCAATAATCTCAAAGTTCCAATCTTTTTTTTGCTTCAAAACTGAAACAATTTTATTAATAATTCCCATAGATTGAGGTTTTATAATCGCTTTTCCAGCGTCAAAAAGAATTCCATCGGTCATGTATTTACCACTGCTTAGTATTCGTTTATACATTTGCCCTCCACCATGTGCAATACGAATATTTTTGATAGCAGTTATTAAGTTCTCGTTAGCATTATCTTTAGGCTTATCTAGATTTAATGTCACTCCTTTTATTGGTGTAGGGAAATTAGGAATATTACCAATTCGAGTTTCATCATGATATATTTTTAATTTTTTCTTGTAATAAGAAATAGCGATATGATGCCAACTGTTTTTTGCCCCAAAATTTACTTCTTCAAATCCAAACTTTTGCTCATCGGTGCGTATATAACCAGAAATTTTATCCTTTCTGTAATTAAATTTAATATCTCCACGTCTAGAAACAACATCTTTATAATCAGTAATGTTTCCTACAAAATAGATTTCTAACTTTTGCCAGTCATTTACATCTTCTATATTATCAATATAAATATCAAACTCTATGGTGAATTCATCACCTAAATAATTGGTTGTATCAAATAAAGGAGTAATTACATTATCGTAAACATTAGTAACTATAATTGCTTTTTCATTATCCATAGCAACAACTTCGCTTCCACCGTCTAGTAAATCCCATTTAGATGGAAACTCTCCAATTTCTTCATAGGCTAAATCATCATAAAAAATAATTTTTTCACCAGGTATAAATTTGAAATTTCTATATAGTTCTAATTTTTGTTTATCTGTTATGATAGATGTTGAACTCTTATTTTCACCATTGTTGACCTCTTTTTCGGGTTTTGTTTTTTTCTCCGATGATTTATTTTGTTTTTTACCTTTCTTCCCATTCAATACATCATCCATTTTCTGATCGGCTTTATTAATAACCGCATCTTCAGCCTTTTTTTTGAGTTTTTTCCAAAATTGTGCATTAACAGTATTGCTATATAAAAAAAGTGAAAAAATAAGTATGGTAACTTTACTCAGATAATTCATAGGTTAATAGTCTTTTAAAGTAGATAAATTAAGTTTTAAAAATACATTTTTTAAAGAACTCATAGACATATTTTTGGCGTCAAGTTTTACTAAAAAACGGCCATTCACTATGGCTCTTAATTCAGTGAACTCTACATTACCATAAGAATCTTTAACAGTTTCTTCGATGGCTTTATAACCATTTAAGGTAATAGATTTTTTATATTCAGTTTCACTTTTTTCTTCAAAGTCAACTGCCATATTTAGTTTCTGTAAATTAATCAAAGCGCTTCCTGTTTCTCCAGCACCATCAGTTATTGTAAGTTTAATTTCTTCGCTGTTGTTTGAATAGGTTGCATAAGCTGTTGCTAAATTTGGAAAGATTGAGTTTCCAATAGTAAATTTAGATCTTTTCAAATTATGAAGCGTTTCAGGGAGAATATTTTTTAATGTTTCGTTTGATAGAGGTTCAGCTTTCAATAATTTTGCTGTTTCTTCTTCCATCTTTTCAGCACCGTCAGCGATTTTTTTTAAATTAGAAAAACCATCGAGAGCCTTGTTCAAGTCTGATTTTTCATTAGCATTTTTACAAGAAAGTAATAATGTTAAGCAAGCAGTAATAAGTAAGAATTTAGTATTCATTTAGTGTTTTTTATACTAAGTTAACTGTAAGTGAGCTTTAGTAGTATAGCAATATTGAATTTAGTGTTTATAACTTTGAATTTGGTACTGGCTTCTTTGAATTGTGAATTAAAGACTTTTAAGAAATTGAAGTAAATGCTCTTTTTTTCCCTTAGAAACAGGTAAACGAGTATTATCTAAAAGTACAATACCATCATTCTTTTTATGATATCGCGTAACATATTTTAAATTGACAAGGTATTTTTGATGAATTCTAAAGAAAAGGTAGGGAGCCAACTTTTCTTCAAAAGATTTTAAAGATTTCGAAATAAGTATTTTGGTGTCTTTTTTAGTGAAAACAGTTGTATAACTATTATCCGATTCAGCATACAAAATATCGTCAATAGCCACAACATGAATATCTTCTGAGTTGGAAAGAATTATTTTTTTATTTTTTGAAATGTGATTGTGATAAAGGGTAGTTATTTTTTCAATGTAACTAGTGTGGTTTTTCTCTTCAATAACTTTATCAATAGCATTCGTAATTTCTATTGGTGTGAAGGGTTTTAAAACAAAATCTAGTGCGCTGAATTTAAAAGCTTCAATGGCATATTTACTATAAGAAGTTATAAAAATAATCTTGAAAGTAGGAGAAGGGAAAGATTTTAAAATTTCAAACCCTTCACCATCATCAAGATTCACATCTAAAAGGATGAAATCAGGCTGAGAGGTTTCAATGAGTTGAATACCTTCCAATATAGAAGATGCATTTCCTTTTACAGTTATATTAGGGTAATTTTCTTGAATAATGTGCTCAAGAATTTTCACGGTATTTTTATCATCTTCAATTATACTGCAGTTCATTAAATATGTAGCTTTTTAGGAAAAATAAGTCGTATTGTTGTTCCGTTAACATCAGATGTAGCAAGTTGTATAACTTTATAATTATGTGTTTTCTCAAGGTTTTTTATTCGTTGCATAATTACACTAGTACTTGACTCTTTACTCAATAAACGATTGTTGTTTTTTGGCTGAATACCCTTTCCGTTATCAAAAATACTAACTTCAATACTATCTTCTTTATTGTAATAGTTTACTGAAACTTTCCCATTTTCAATATTTTTAATTCCATGCTGAATAGCGTTTTCGATATATGGTTGAACGAACATTGGTGGAATCAAATATTCTGAAATATCAGAATCTGTATGTATTGAAAAGATGGTGTTGTTTTCAAAGTTTACACGCTGAAGCTCTAAATACGCTTGCATAGATTCTGTATCTTCTTTTACTGTAATAAAATTAACTGAAGAATGGTCAAATATCGATCGCATAAGTTTGCTATAGCTTCCTAAGTAATTTAAAGATTCTTCTTTTTTGTTTAAGTAAATAAACGATTGAATATTATTTAATGAGTGAAATAAAAAATGTGGATTTAGTTGAGTTTGTAAAAGTTTATGTTGTAAAGAAGCTTGTTGTAGCGATTGTGTTATTTTTTGATTCTTAAACCATAAGAGAACTAAAGCAGCAATCATAAGAATACCCAATATCATTCCTACAAGTAAATTACGTTGATTCTCTATTTTACCACTTTGAAGTTCACTCTTAGCATTGAGGAGTTTTATTTTTTGCTCTTTTTTTTCAGACTCATATTTTTCAGTAATATCGGCTACCTTTTCTTTTTGTTGCGCATTGTTTAAAGAATCTTTAATAGCATCTTTAAGATCGGCAAAATACATTGCTTTTTGATAGTTGTTTACGCCTAAATACGCGTTTTTTAAATTATTATAAACATAACTTTTCAAAAGCCCTTTGGCATTTGGTAATGCACTATCTAGATACTGTATTGCGGTTTTGTATTCTTTATTTTTTAAATGTGCGTACCCCAAATTATTAAATGGCAATGAAAGATTATTACTATGCTTCAATTCTTTCTTTAAGGCGACTGCCTTTTTACCATAAAAAACCGCTTTTTCAAAGTTGGTTTTATTGCTTGTGTAATAATCCGACAGATTATTATAGATTGCAGATAATGTTCTTTTAGAGTTGTATTTATTAGCAAGTTTTTCTGCTTTAAAAATACTTATTTCGAACTTGTTTAATAATTGTTGTTGCTTATAAATCGAAGATAAATTCACCAATAATTGTAACATCAAAGCTTCGTTATTATCAGCTAAAGCAACTGCTTTTTCTAAATATTTCTGTGCGTTTGCAGTGTTCTGTAGCTGTGCATTAATAACACCTATATTAGTGTAGGTATTAACTAATAATTTTTTATTTCCTGATTTTTCAGTGGTAACAGCAACTTTTATATACAGTTCTAAAGCTTTTTCAAAGTTTTGTTTTTGGTAAGCTATGCTAGCTAAGTTATGCCAAGTTTGCCCTTTTAAATGTAAAGGAATTTTATCATTTTTTAAGTTAATTTGTAATATAGAATCTGCGGAATCAAATTTTTTAGTAAACAAATACAAGCTACTGTATTGAATGTTACTTTTTACGACTAAGGAGTCATTTTTTAATTCTCTTGATAAGCGTAAAGCATCTTCAATATAGAAAAAAGAGCTATCGATATTTTTTTGAGATAGCTCTTTAGATTTTAATATGTAGTGTTCAACAATGGCAAGCTCTTCAGTTTGTGATTGAATAGTATTACTAATTGATAGCAAGATTAATAATGAGAATTGGAGCAATTGTCGTTTCATATATGTTCTTTAATTATACTTGAATAACACCTAAATTAAAAGGTTTTTCAATAGGAGCATGGTTAGCAGCGTCGATTCCCATAGAAATCCATTTTCTAGTGTCCAGCGGATTAATAACTGCATCTGTCCATATTCTTGCAGCAGCGTAGTATGGAGAAATTTGTTCGTCGTAACGAGATTTTATCTTATCAAAAAGTTCAGCTTCTTTTTCTTTGGTAATTTCCTCACCTTTTTTCTTCAATGAAGCAGTTTCAATTTGTAATAAAACCTTTGCAGCAGAATTCCCGCTCATAACAGCTAACTCAGCACTAGGCCAAGCTGCAATTAATCGTGGATCATAAGCTTTACCACACATGGCGTAGTTACCAGCTCCATAAGAATTACCAATAACTATCGTAAATTTTGGAACCACAGAATTACTAACAGCATTCACCATTTTAGCACCATCCTTAATAATACCACCATGCTCAGATTTGCTACCAACCATAAAGCCAGTAACATCTTGTAAAAATACCAGAGGTATTTTCTTTTGATTACAATTAGCAATAAATCGAGTTGCTTTATCAGCTGAGTCATTATAAATAACACCGCCAAATTGCATTTCTCCTTTTTTCGTTTTTACTAGTTTTCTTTGATTAGCAACAATTCCAACAGCCCAACCATCGATACGTGCGTATCCTGTAATAATTGTTTGTCCATAACCAGCTTTATATTCTTCAAAATCAGAATTATCAACAATACGTTTTATGATTTCATTCATATCGTATTGTTCATTTCTAGCTTTGGGTAAAATTCCAAAAATATCATCTTGATTTTCTTTAGGTTCAACAGCTTTCTTTCTGTTAAAACCAGCTTTTTCAAAATCACCGATTTTGTCAACTATATTTTTGATTGTTGTTAGCGCGTCTTTATCATCTTTAGCCTTATAATCAGTAACGCCAGAAATTTCACAATGTGTTGTCGCTCCTCCTAGAGTTTCATTATCTATAGATTCGCCAATCGCGGCTTTTACCAAATAACTACCAGCTAAAAATATACTTCCAGTTTTATCTACGATTAAAGCTTCGTCGCTCATAATTGGTAGGTAAGCACCACCAGCAACACAACTTCCCATAACAGCAGCTATTTGTGTAATCCCCATGCTACTCATAACTGCATTATTCCTAAAAATTCTCCCAAAATGTTCTTTGTCTGGAAAAATTTCATCTTGTAGTGGTAAGTATACTCCTGCAGAATCTACCAAATAGATGATAGGAAGTTTGTTCTCAATTGCAATTTCTTGTGCTCTTAAGTTTTTCTTACCAGTAATAGGAAACCATGCACCAGCCTTTACAGTAGCATCGTTAGCAACAACAATACATTGTTTACCTTGTACATATCCAATTTTTACAACTACACCACCAGAAGGGCACCCTCCATGTTCTTTATACATTCCATCTCCAGCGAATGCACCTATTTCAATAGCGTTAGCATCGTCATCTAATAAAAAATTAATACGCTCACGGGCTGTTAACTTACCTTTTTCATGATGTTTTTTTATTCTATTCTCTCCACCACCTAATTTTACTTTTACAAGTCGTTGCCTCAAATCAGAAGCAAGTAATTTATTGTGATCTTCGTTTTTATTGAAGTTTATATCCATGAGTTGTTTGTTTGTTGTTTTGTAAATGCTAAATTAATAAAATCAGCGCATAACTTAAAGTGCACTATTCGTAGGAGTTAATAATATTTCGCACTGTTTCTTCCACTTCTTTATAACGCTCTTGCTTACTTAACTTCCAGGGTTCAGCAATTCTTTCAGCACAGTTTTTTACAGTGCATGTTTCACAGGTAACTCCAACTAATTGTTTTTCAAAAGTATCTTCTTTCAAAAATTGTAATTTTCGTTTCAAATGAGGAGATAATAACATTCCAATGCTTATACTTCTGTAAATACCTTTTTTAAAGGGATCTTTATTTGCTGCTGAAAGCACAAGGTATTCATTACTTGAGCCTTCATAAGATGAAATTTGAATTCCAGACGAAGATTTTTCTTGTAGCGAATTTTTAAAATCCTGAATAGTTTTCAGTGAAACCCAACGTCTACAATAATGCTCTTGATTTCTGTTGGCATGCGGTGCTTGTTGTTGTGTAATATGTAACTCCTTACTTAAGCGATAGCTATCCGAATTTTGTTTGTGTGTAAAACGTAAAAAGAATAAGTTTTTAATATTGAAAACCTTAGGTAATATATTTGTTAAACGTTGGTAAAAAGTTTCGTCGGAGCAATTATAACTCTTAATTATTTTATGAAGACGAAGTGGTTGCCAATCTTTTTGAGTAAATAAATCCTTTAGTTGATTAACTAAATTTTTCTTGGGAATAATTAGAGCGCCAGCAAAATAAGAAGCAATGAAATTATGTAAAACTTGATCGAAACTCTCAAAATTAATCCAAGGAAAAGTATACAGTCGATTTTCGATTTTTAAAAAATTATACGCAATCTCTTTTGCATAAATAAATGTCTTTTGAGCTTCAGATATTTCTGTGCTCAGCAACAATGTGTTTTTATTTGGAATATAAATATTCCTCAACTCTATTAAGTTTTTATGTTTTGATAATTCTTCAGTATCGATATTATAATTAAATTCCTCAATTAAAACTTCTTCTAAATCTTTAGAGGTTATTTTTTTAGAAAGATCAATCTGATATGACTTAGCAAATTTCTCAACACTATCTTCAATATCATCAAAATAATTATTGTGAGCTTCTTGATACGAACGTAATGCAGCTAAAAAAAAACTCTCTCTGGTTAAATTGTAATTTTGAGAAATTTTGATTATAGTACTTATAAATGCATTCACTTTTGCGGGCGCATTTGCAATAATATCGATCAAATTATTTTCTTTTATCCCAAATAAATCTAACGGAATTTCTTTTAAAATTTTTGACTGAAGAATTTCACCGATAGGAGCAAGGTTTTTATCTAGCTTCAAAGAAACTAAATGATCATAAGGAACTTCTAAGTTTTCAGCCAGAATAGCAATCTTATCTGTTTTTGGATATTTTTTTCCTTTTTCAATTTCATTCAAATACGACTTAGATAAACCTGTAAGCTTAGCTAAGCCAAATAAAGACAGGTTCTTTTCAGTGCGAATTTGTTTTAATTTCAACCCAAAAATAAGGCGAATATATTCATCTTCTATAATCATAAAAACAAAGTTATGAATATTAGCGAATAAAGAAAAATAAAGTTTTTTATAAAAATAGCGAACGTTCGCTTGTGGAGTTCAAAAATAATTCCTAACATTGTAGTGTAATTTTTTTAAAGACTTAATTATGGAAACCAATGCAACTCTTAAAGCGATTCATTTCAAGGAATTTGAATCGGATGCGTACAAGACAATTTTAACACCTGAAGCAAAAGCTTTCCTTATAGAACTTCACGAAAGATTTGACGGGAGAAGATTAGAGTTACTTGAAGAAAGGCAAAAAATGCAAGTGTATTTTGATAAAGGGAATTATCCTAGTTTTCCTAAAGAAACACAAGAGGTCAGAAATTCCGATTGGGTTTGTGCTCCATTGCCAAAAGATTTATTAGATAGAAGAGTTGAAATTACAGGGCCAGTTGATAGAAAAATGGTTATTAATGCTTTGAATTCAGGCGCCAGAACATTTATGGCTGACTTTGAAGACAGTAGTTCGCCAACAATTCATAATATGTTAAGTGGACAGGTTAATTTATTTGACGCTAATACGAAAACGATTTCGTTTTATAATGAAGCTAAAAACAAAACGTACAAGCTTAATGAAAAAACGGCTGTTTTATTAGTACGACCAAGAGGTTTGCATTTAAATGAAAGACATTTTGAAATTGAAGGAATTGAAATGTCTGGTTCTCTAGTTGATTTCGGATTGTATTTCTTTCACAATATAAAGGTTTTGATGGAGCAAGGTTCTGCAACATACTTTTATTTACCTAAGTTGGAGCATTATTTAGAAGCACGTTGGTGGAACGATATATTTGTTTTCGCACAAGATTATTTGGGAGTCTCTCAAAATACAATTAAAGCAACTGTATTGGTAGAAACAATTACTGCAAGTTTTCAATTAGATGAAATCATTTATGAGTTACGAAATCATATGGCAGGATTAAACTGCGGTCGTTGGGATTATATTTTTTCATACATCAAAAAGTTTAGAAATCATGAAGGTTTTTTAGTTCCAGATAGAGATCAAGTAACAATGAGTACACCTTTTATGAAGTCATACTCACAAAGAGTTGTACAGCGTTGTCATAAGCGAGGAGTTCACGCTATGGGAGGAATGGCAGCACAAATTCCAGTTAAAAATGATGAAGAAGCAAATGAAGCCGCTTATGCTAAAGTTTTAAATGATAAAGAACAAGAAGTTAAAAACGGACATGATGGTACTTGGGTTGCGCATCCTGGATTGGTACAGTTAGCCACAAATGTATTTAATAAATTCATGCCAGAAGCAAATCAAATAACCAATAAAAGAGAAGATTTAAAAATTACAGAAGCTCAATTAGTTGAGTTACCTAAAGGAACAGTTACAGAACAAGGAGTCCGAAAAAATATAAATGTTGGTATTTTATATATCGAAAGCTGGTTGTCTGGAAATGGAGCTGCTGCATTATATAACTTGATGGAAGATGCTGCTACGGCAGAGATATCAAGAACACAATTATGGCAATGGTTGAATGAAGAAGTTCAACTAGAAGAAGGTTTAGTTTTTACCACAGAAGCATATCAACAATTAAAAACAGAAGAATTGCTCAAGATAAAAAATATGGTTGGTGAGTCATATTTTAATTCGAGGAGGTTTGATTTAGCTGTAGAGATTTTTGATGATCTAGTATTATCAAAAGATTTTATAGAATTCCTTACACTACCAGCATACAAATACATATAAACTTTCATTTTAAAAAATGAAATAGATATAAGATAAATTTTGATCCATTGTAATGGACATACAAACAAAAAAAGCCCCAAAAATGCGGCAACATTTTAAAGGGCAAAAAATCATTAATAAATAGATAGCTTATTAACAATACAATATTATGAAAAATTTAGCACAAGACACCTATAGTTCGGCATTAGAAACGGTAAGAGTACTTAAAACAAAATATGGAAGTACATGGAATGCTATTGATCCGCAAAGTGCTGCAAGAATGGTGGCTCAAAATCGTTTTAAAACTGGAATAGATATAGCTAAATATACAGCTTCTATCATGAGAAGTGATATGGAAGCTTATGATGCAGATCAATCTCAATATACACAATCATTAGGTTGTTGGCATGGTTTCGTTGCACAGCAAAAAATGATTTCAGTAAAAAAACATTACAAAACAACAAGCAAAAGATATTTATATCTTTCAGGTTGGATGGTAGCTGCTCTAAGATCAGAATTTGGACCATTACCAGATCAATCAATGCATGAAAAGACAGCCGTGCCCTCTTTGATTGAAGAAATTTATGATTTCTTACGTCAGGCAGATGCAATAGCACTCAATGACTTATTTAGAAGATTAGAAAATGGAGAAGATGTTCAGGATGAAATAGATAATTTTGAAACTCATGTTGTCCCAATTATAGCAGATATAGACGCTGGGTTTGGTAATGAAGAGGCTACATATTTATTAGCTAAAAAGATGATTCAGGCTGGAGCTTGTGCTATTCAAATAGAAAATCAAGTTTCAGATGCAAAACAATGTGGTCATCAAGATGGAAAAGTAACTGTTCCACACGAAGATTTCATAGCAAAGTTAAATGCAATACGCTATGCGTTTTTAGAATTGGGCGTTGATGAAGGCATTATAGTGGCAAGAACGGATTCTGAAAGAGCAGGATTAACACAAAAGTTGCCTGTAAGTAATGAACCTGGAGATTTAGCTTCTCAATACTTAGACTTTGTAGCATGTGAAGAAGTGTCTATAGATGAGGTGGTTAATAACGAGGTTTTGTTAAAAAGAGAGGGCAAATTAGTACGTCCTATTCGATTGTCAAATGGTCTTTATAAGTTTAAAGAAGGTTCAAATATTGACAGGGTAGTGTTAGATTGTATTACAAGTTTAGAAAATGGAGCAGATTTATTATGGATTGAAACTCCAACTCCGCACGTAGGGCAAATAGCAAGTATGGTAAACAGAGTTAAAGAAGTTGTACCCAATGCTAAGTTAGTTTACAATAATTCTCCATCTTTTAACTGGACCTTGAATTTTAGAAATCAGGTGTATGATGCAATGGTAGAAGCAGGTGAAGATGTGTCTTCATACGATAAAAATAACTTAATGGATGTTGTATACGATGGTTCTGAATTGTGTAAACGAGCAGATGAAAAGATAAGAACTTTTCAGATCGATGGAGCTAGAGATGCTGGTATTTTTCATCATTTGATAACGTTACCAACATACCATACAACAGCATTACATATGAATGATTTGACGGAAGGGTATTTTGGAGAAGAAGGAATGTTAGCATATGTGAAAGGAGTACAAAGACAAGAAATAAGAAAAGGAGTTTCTTGTGTGAAGCACCAAAGAATGGCGGGATCGGACTTAGGAGATGATCATAAAACATTTTTTGCAGGAGACAAAGCATTAAAAGCAGGAGGAACCAAGAATACTTCAAATCAGTTTGAGGTAAAGGAAGGAAAAACTGAAGTTGAATTAGCAGCAGTTTCAGTTTAATTATGACTTAGTTAAAACGGTTCGGTTTTAGCAAGTTGTTTGTTTATACATATATTTCTAGTTTTAAGAAAAGTCGCTTTATAAAAGCGACTTTTTCATTTTTAAACCTTTGTATTCCATTTTTATATTTCCTCTTTTATATGGTGGGTTTTCCTCCATTGGGATTTCAATGAAACCATACTTTCTGTAAATGTAAATTGCATTTTCAAGAATTCTACTTGAATATAATATGAGTCTTTCGAATTGTTTTTCAACGGCAAAATCAATACACTGTAATAGTAATTGTTGACCTATTTTATGTCCCCTATGATCTGGAGAAACAGCCATTTTGGTAAGTTCAAAAGTTCCAAAATCGTCAAAAGGCATTAATGCAACAGTTCCAACTATATTGTTATTTAGCTTAGCAAAGAAAATATAACCTCCTTTATGTATAATGTATTTTTGTGGATTACTTAATACTTCTTTATCGTATGGTTCAACTGTAAAATAGGTTTCTAACCATTCTATATTAAGTTTATAAAAAGAAGAAGCATACATTTCTTCAAACTGAACGATTTCTAATAGGTTTTTATGTTTCATGGTGTAGTGTTCTAATATAGCTTCACTAAAACTTTTATGAATGAATTTTTCTTCAAGTATATTCATGTGTTCAATTAAAGAATTAGACTGTAAAGCTGTGTATACTTTTATAGTGTGTTCAATACTTTTCCAGAGTGGTTCAATGTTAACAATTAATTCTTCCCCTTTACTTGATAACTTAATTACTTTTTTACGCCTATCGGTATTATGTTCAATAATTTCAATCAACCCTTTATTAACGAGTTTATTTATGGTTTGTGTTGTAGCCGGTTGTGAGATTTTTAAACTTTTACTGATAGTGGTATTGGTTACTTTGGTTTTATTCCTTATTACTTTAAAAACTGGAAACAAATAAGGATCAAAATCGATGTTTAGTAAGTCATATACGATTTGTGTTTCTTTCATCATGTATTCACTCAATCTTTTTAATCTAGATCCGATACCTAAATCTCCTATACCTTGTAAAGCGTCCATTGAATAATTATTTATATAAGTACTTATGCAAATATATTATTTTTTAATTAACTGAAATTTTATTTAAATTCCATGTTTTTATATTCCTTGGAATATATTTTTTTTTTTCATACCTTTGTATAGTAATTCAAATAAAAGTAGAATGAAGAAAAATAAAATTATTTATTACGTGTCAACAGGCTTGCTTTCAGCTTTAATGCTAATGTCAGCAGGAATGTATGTTTTTAACAATGAAGCCATAGTAAAAGCCTTTCAAAGCTTTGGTTATCCAACATATATTATATATCCATTAGCTTTTGCTAAAATTTTAGGACTTATAGCTATATGGTTCATTAATAATAAGTCTTTAAAAGAGTGGGCTTATGCTGGGTTTTTCTTTGATTTTGTACTGGCCTTTTTTGCACATTATATGATTAGTGATGGTGAACATATTCCTGCTTTGGCTGCCATTGTATTATTAGTTATATCCTATATTTACAGTAAAAAAATATAAACTAATGAGTGTTTCTAAAGTAGTATTATCAAATAAAAATTATACAGCTGAGGCTAAAGTAAGAAATCATTACAATAGCATAGATGAACCTGTTGCACTTGGTGGAGATGATAATGGACCCACACCAGGCGAGTATCTTTTAACGGCTTTAGGTGGTTGTGTTTCTATAACACTGAGAATGTATGCAGAAAGAAAAGGTTGGGATTTAGGTAAAATAACGGTAAATATTAGTCAACGTACCGAACAAATGAATGATGTTATTCAACAAGTATTTGTAGAAGATATTACTTTTGAAAAAGAACCAACGCAAGAACAGAAGGAAAGGTTAAAAGTAATAGCAGGTAAATGTCCTGTGGCAAAGATTATAAAAGGAGAAAATAAAATAGAAAGTTATATTTCATGAAAAAAATAGCCGCTTTTGCAGGAAGTACAAGTAGTACTTCTATAAACAAACAATTAGCTAATTATGCAGCTAAACAACTAAAGAATAACAGTTTTGATCTGTTAGATTTAAATGACTATAAAGTTCCAATCTACAGCGAGGATATAGAAAAAAAAGAGGATTACCCAGAAGGGGCAATTCAATTTAATAAAGCTTTGGATTCTTATGATGGATTTATTATTTCGTTAGCAGAGCATAATGGCTCTTATGCTGCAGCTTTTAAAAATTTATTTGACTGGGTGTCAAGAGAAAACAAAGAAGTGTTTAGAAATAAGCCTGTGTTGGTTATGGCAACATCTCCAGGAGCTAGAGGAGGAGCGTCGGTATTAACTTCAGCATTAGCAACATTTCCACACATGGGAGCTTCTGAGACAACCAGCTTTTCTCTGGTAAAATTTTACGATAACTTTAAAGAAGGTAAAATAATAGATGAAGAAAATGATAATGGTTTGAAAAAAACAGTTGAAGAATTTGAGAGATTGATATAAAATATGGGAGACATTTCTAAAGATATTAATTCAAAATTCAAAGATCAAAGGTCTAAAGCCTTTCTTAACATTAAGTATACAGCGAATTGGATAAATAGTAAAGAAGTTGAGTTTTTTAAATCTTACGGAATTTCACCACAACAATATAATATCCTGCGTATTCTAAGAGGAGCAGGAACAGAAACTAAAGTTCAGGTTGTAAAAGAACGAATGGTTGAAAGAGCGCCAAATGTTACACGATTGATGGATAAACTCTTAGAGAAAAATCTGATAGTAAGACATCGTTGTGATAAAGATAGACGTGTAGTATTTGTAGGTATAACTGATGAAGGTTTATTGTTGTTGTCTGAGGTTGACACTCAAATAAGTGATTTAAATTTATTGAAAAATTTGTCTAAAGAAGAAGCAAAAGTACTAAGTGATTTATTAGATAAAATACGGTAGAAATTATGCAAATAGAAAAATTTTCAGCAAGTACAAGAGGTTTTGTGAATCATGGATGGTTACAAGCTAACTATTCTTTTAGCTTTGCTAATTTTCATAACCCAAAACGTATGCAATTTGGAGCATTACGTGTATTGAATGATGATTTGATAACACCAAGTATGGGCTTTAGTACACATCCACATCAAAATATGGAAATTATAACTATTCCTTTGAGTGGTGTGCTAAAACACAAAGATAATATGGCTAATGATTGGTTGTACGTTCGTCCGAACGAAGTTCAGGTGATGTCTGCAGGAACAGGAGTATACCATTCTGAAGTTAATGCGAGTGCAGACGAGCATTTGAGTTTATTTCAAATTTGGATTTTACCGAACAAAGAAGGAGTAAAGCCACGGTATAATCAAGAATCTTTCGATCCTCAAGGTAGGAAGAACAAATTACAAGTATTAGTTAACGACATTAATGATAAAGAAGAGGGTTTGAAGATTCATCAAAACGCCAAACTATCGAGAATTGATTTAGATAAAGGAATGGAGTTTGACTACACAATGAAATCCAAAGATCATGGAGTATATTTAATGAATATTTCTGGAGAAATACAAGTCAATGATGAGGAAGCATCAAGTAGAGATGCATTAGGGATAAAAGGTATGGAGACCTTCAATGTTAAAGCAAAGACAAATTCCGAATTATTATTCATAGAAGTACCTATATAAATTACATACTATTTTAAACCAACAAAGCTCCTTAAATAGGAGTTTTGTTGGTTTAAAATAGTATGTAAGTGAAAATCTAATAATGTTTTTTATCTTCTAAGAAATAATTCTTAAAGCTTAACTTAGTTTTTCTATTTTGAGAAAATAGAATTATCTTGCAAATATTATGCATGCATAATAAAATTAAAAATACACTAGATGAGTAAGTAGAATTTTTATTAGACTTAGGGTTTACAACGTTAAAAAACAGAGTTTTAATGGGGTCTATGCACACTGGCTTAGAAGAAGAAAAGAACGGTTATGAAAAAATAGCAACGTATTATGCGGAAAGAGCTAAAGGAGGAGTAGGTTTAATAGTATCTGGAGGAATAGCGCCAAGTATTCAAGGTTGGACAGGTCCCTTTTCAGCAAGAATGAGTACAAAGAAACATGCTAATGAACACAAAACAATAACAGAAGCAGTACACAAAGAAGGAGGTAAAATTTGTATGCAAATTTTGCATGCAGGTCGTTATGGATATCATCCATTGAATGTTGGTCCTTCAGCAATAAAATCGCCAATAACACCATTCAAGCCATTTAAACTTAAGGAATCTGGTATCAGAAGAACAATTAAAGATTTCGTTCGATCTGCGTCTTTAGCAAAAGAAGCGGGATACGATGGTGTTGAAATAATGGGTTCTGAAGGATATTTAATCAATCAGTTTATAGCCAAAAGAACTAATAAAAGAAATGATGATTGGGGAGGTAGTTACGAAAATAGAATGCGCTTACCTATTGAATTAGTTAGGCAAACCAGAGCAAAAGTAGGAGAAGCTTTCATTATAATTTATCGTTTATCCATGTTAGATTTAGTTGAACATGGAAGTTCTTGGGAAGAAATTGTAGCGTTAGCAAAAGAAATAGAAAAAGCTGGAGCAACAATAATAAATACAGGGATAGGATGGCATGAAGCGCGTATTCCAACGATAGCTACCTCAGTTCCTAGAGCAGCTTTTACTTGGGTAACTAAAAAAATGAAAGAAGAAGTTAGTATTCCATTAATAACTTCTAATCGAATAAATATGCCCGAGACAGCTGAAAAAGTTTTAGCAGAAGGTCATGCAGATATGATTTCGATGGCACGCCCTTTTTTAGCTGATCCAGAATGGGTAAATAAAGCCAGAGAAGAAAGAGATGATGAAATAAACACTTGTATAGCCTGTAATCAAGCATGTTTAGACCATGTTTTTGAGCAAAAAGTAGCAAGTTGTTTAGTAAATCCAAGAGCATGTCATGAGACTGAATTTGATTATTCTCCAGCCAACAAGAAGAAAAAAGTTGCAGTTGTTGGAGCTGGTCCAGCAGGTTTAGCAGCTTCAACAGTAGCAGCACAAAGAGGTCATGAAGTAACACTATTTGATAGTGAAAGTATCATTGGCGGACAATTTAATATTGCTAAGCAAATACCAGGAAAAGAGGAGTTTTACGAGACACTTCGATATTTTGGAAAACAGATAGAATTACATAATGTAAATCTAAAACTAAACACAAGAGTTTCTGCAGAAGATCTAGCTAATGAAGATTTTGATGAAATTATTTTAGCTACAGGAATTACACCTAGAACACCAAGAATAAATGGAGTTGATAATGAAAAAGTATTGAACTACATTGATGTTCTTAAGCATAAGAAACCCGTAGGAAAAAGAGTTGCAGTAATTGGAGCAGGAGGTATAGGTTTTGATGTTTCAGAATATTTAACTCATGAGGGCGAAAGTACTTCTCAGAATATAGACGCTTGGCTTAACGAGTGGGGAATAGATAAGAGTTTGCAAGCTAGAAGTGGTATTGAAGGAGTGACTAAAGAAATTCATCCTCCAGCAAGAGAAATATTCATGTTCAAAAGAAGTAAAGGTAAGTTTGGAGGGAACTTAGGAAAAACTACTGGGTGGATTCACAGAACAAACTTGAAAAAGAAAAATGTTCAATTCATTAATGAAGTTCAGTATACCAAGATAGATGATCAAGGACTACACTATGTTCAGAATGAAGAAGAGAAACTTTTAGAAGTTGACAATGTGATTATTTGTGCAGGACAATTACCGTTCAAGGAATTATTGGAACCACTTCAAGCAAAAGGAGTAAACGTTCACGTTATCGGAGGTGCAGATATAGCTGCAGAATTGGATGCAAAAAGAGCGATCGATCAAGGTAGTAGGTTAGCTGCAAAATTATAAGACGCTTATAGATAAAAAATCCTACTTGTGAATAATTAGTAGGATTTTATACTTAAAACGTATAAGCACTATAACAAACACAATAGAATAAATTTAATATAAATTCATGAAGTCATTCCAAGTAAACGAGATAGCTAAAGTATTAGGTGGGGTATTAATAGGTAATTGTAATGAAGAGATCCATGCTCCTGAACAAATAGAGAAGGCAACGAAAAACCACATCACCTTCATAGGAAATACAAAATATGCTCGTTTATGGGAAAAATCTAATGCTAGTGTTGCTGTTATTGATGAGCAGATAACCATTGAACCAGGAGAAGGAAAAGCATTTATAAAGGTAAAAAATGCAGATTTAGCAATGGCAATGATACTGGAAATGTTTCAACCTGAATCACCTGTATTTCCTGAAGATGTTCACCCTACAGCTGTTATCAGTAAAACAGCTAAAATAGGAAAAGATTGTAAAGTAGGAGCACATTCTTACATTGGTGAAAATGTAGTTTTAGGAGATAATGTTACGGTATATCCTAATGTATCTATTTTTGATGACACGACTATAGGTGCAGGTACTGTAATTTGGTCGGGTACCGTTATTCGTGAACGAAGTGAAATAGGAACACATTGTATTTTTCATAATAATGTAAGTATTGGAGCAGACGGTTTTGGATACAGACCAAGTGAACAAGGGTTAACTAAAATTCCACATATAGGAAATGTTGTTATTGGTCATTATGTTGAAATTGGTGCGAACTCTTGTATCGATAGAGGTAAGTTCAGTTCAACAATACTAGGAGATGGATGTAAAATTGATAATTTAGTTCAAATCGGACACAATTCTGTTTTAGGAAGATTTTGTATTATGGCAGGAAATAGTGGTCTAGCAGGTTCTGTTACTTTAGGAGACGGTGTGGTTATTGGAGGAAGTGCATCAATTAAAGATCATACAACAATACATTCAGGAGCAACCGTAGGAGCAGGTTCTGGAGTTATTGCAGACGTGCCTGCAGGAAAAACAGTAGTTGGTTATCCAGCTTGCGACTCTAGAGAAATGCTAAAACAATGGGTTGCTCTTCGAAAATTGGCAAGAAAATAAGTATAAAATTACACAGTTATTTATTAGTTAAGTGAATAATCCTTGATTACTATAAATATTTCTCGATATTTGTAATTCACATTGCACTATGTATCTAAATTATAATTTAGCTTAATCCCCAAGATTTAAGATACTTAACATTATATAGTTTACATAGGGTACTTTTTTTAAACTAGTAAATATGTCAATGAATAAAAATACAGTATTAGGATACGCAACCATAATAATGATTTTAATGGGAATCCTTTTAGTCGCTTTAGCGGTTTTTAAATATGATGAAATTGCAGGATATGGCTTTGGAGCTGTAGGTTTGGGATTCTTTTCAATAGCATGGGTATTTAATGCGTTAAAAGGAAGAGTATAGGTCTTTACCAATAAAACATAAGAAACTCAAAATCTTATGTAAAGAAATTTAAAAATAGAATAGTTCAACCACTTAATATAATAAAAATGTCAGACGATAAGAAGGTAATCTTCTCCATGAATAAGGTTTCAAAAACCTACCAATCAACAGGAAAACAAGTTTTAAAAGATATCTATTTAAGTTTCTTTTACGGAGCAAAAATTGGAATTTTAGGGTTAAATGGTTCTGGTAAATCTACCCTATTAAAAATTAT
>JAHDDQ010000064.1 GCA_020629275.1 Tenacibaculum sp.
CTTATATCTTCACGCTTATAAACTTGACTTTGTACATCCTGTAACTCAAAAACAATTAACAATAACCTCAGCAATACCCAAAAAAATTAGTCGAATTTTCCCAAATGTTCAAGTTGATGCATTGTAACCTCTAATTTTGTTATTAAATCAAGTATTTCACTTTCATTATAACTTGCAAATCCAATACGAATAGCATTATGATTTGTTTTCATTAAATCGTAACGTGTCACATTTCCAAACATTAACCTTTGTTTTTCTGCCTCTTTAGCAACTTGCTCCCATGTGTACTTTTTTGATAATACCACCCAAACTGCCATTCCTCCTTTCGGTATTGTAAAATCTATATATTTATGTAGTCGCTTTTTTAATTCACCACAAAATAAATCGCGTCTCTTCTTATATAGCTTCATTACCTTTCTGATATGTGCATCTAACTCGCCAGACTTTATAAAATCTGAAAATGTCAACTCCAATAACTCATCTCCTTGCCTATCTACTATTCTTCTTAAGCCAGAAACTTCATCTATAAAATCAGTACTTGCTATTAAATAACCAACTCTAAATGCTGGTGCTACAGTTTTACATACCGAACCTATGTAGATAACATTACCATGAGTATCGTGACTAGCTAAAGGTAGAATCGGAGCATGATTGTAGTTAAAATCATAATCGTAATCGTCTTCCAATATTGCAAAGTGATATTGTTTAGCTAAGTTTAACAAATGAATCCTTCTTTGTGCTGACAAGGTTACCGTAGTTGGATGATGATGATGTGAGGTTACGTATACTGCTTTTATTTGTTGAAACTTACACAAATCTTCTAGCTCTTCAATAACCAAACCACATTTATCAACTGAAATTCTGTGAAGTTTAGCTCCTGCACTTTTAAACGTTAAATCTGCTGATGCATAATTGGTTTCTCCAACAACAATAACATCATCTTTCTTTAATAATAATTGAGCTGATAAATAGATTCCATTTTGACTACCTCTAGTAATCATTATATTCTCCTTTTTAATTCGTAATCCTCTTGTTTCATTAAGATAATTAACCAGAGTCTCTCTTAATTTATCATTTCCATAAGTTGTTCCATAAGATAAATTTTGATGAATAGTGCTTCTCCCTGCAATTCTTCGATACGTTCTTGCAATTTCATTCACAGGTGTTAATCTTGCATCAGAAACTCCGTCATTAATAGTAATATAACCTTCTTTTTTACGTGTAGTAACGGGTATTAAATCTGAGTTTTTGTAATATTTAAAACCTTGCTGTAATGGCTGATCTACTTTCTTTTTTTCAACTTTAAAATCTCTTCGTTTTAATTCTGGTAATTCACTATGAATAAACGTACCTTTTTTGGGAATACTTTCTACCCAACCTTGAATGGATAATTCTTCATAACAAGCTACAATTGTTTTTCTGTGAACATCTAATAGCTTAGCCATAATTCTACTTCCAGGTAATTTAGTTTTGGTTGTTAATTTCTGGTCTTTAATTAATTGAATAAACTGGTTTGACAACTGAATATACAGAGGTTGTGTTGAAGTTCGATCTAATGTAAAAGTAGTTTTATACGGAAACATCTGGACTATTTAATATTTATATTCTGGATTATAACAATAGTCCATAAAGATATTATTTTTGAATTGTAATTAATAGCAAATGATAAAAACTGATCTAAAATCTACTGAATATGATATATACTATAAAAGGTATATTGATAAACTTCCGGATACTATTGGACTCATTGAAAGTTTCTCCGCTGGTAAAGAACTTACAATCGATTTTTTTTCAAAAGTTCCTGATAATAAACTCATGTATAAATATCTCCCTGAAAAATGGAGTATAAAAGAAGTTTTTCAACACTTAATCGACACAGAACGTATTTTTATGTACCGATGCTTTAGAATTGCTCGAAGAGATGAAACTGCATTGGCTGGATTCGATCAGAACATCTATGTTCAACCCTCAAATGCAAATCATAAAACTATTGATCAACTCATTTCGGAATTTGAAATCAGTAGAATGAACTCAATACAACTTTTAAAATCCTTACAGAACATAGATTTATGTTTTGTTGGAAGCTCAAATCAATCTAAAATATCAGCAAGAGCTGCAGCTTTTGTAATTCCCGGTCATAATATTTGGCATATTGAAACTATTAAGAAGAAGTACTTACAATGTTAGAAATAAGACCTAATTGTGAACATTGTGGTAAGGATTTACCAAATACTTCAACTGATGCTATGATCTGTTCCTTTGAATGTACCTATTGTAAGGATTGTGCTATTGGTGTATTTGAAAACGTATGCCCAAGTTGTAATGGAAATTTTGTAGACAGACCTATACGTCCACAAAAAATGATATTAAAGTACCCTGCAAGTACCAAAGGAATATTTAAACCAAAAGATTTAAATATCTTAAAAAACACCATCGAAAAACATAAAAATATCGCTCCAAAAAAACGATAGTCATGATTACTATTAAAAAAGCTACAAAAAACGATTACGAAATCTTATCCTTACTAGGTAGGGTAACATTTAATGAATCTCATGGAGATTATATTAATGATAAATCTGATTTACTTGCCTATTTAGAAACAACATTTTCTATTGAAAAAACTAAAGAAAATCTACAAAGTGAAAATAATATGTATTTCATCATTTATGTAGATGACTTTCCTGTTGGCTACGCGAAAATAATCTTAAACTCGCAAAATGACGTTATTAGCGTAAAAGAAGCCTGTTGCCTAGATAAAATATATGTTCTGAATGATTTTATAGCCATGAAACTTGGTTATCAACTTTTAAACGTAGTTCTAGAAGAAATTAAAAAATTACAATTTAAATACCTATGGTTGTATGTTTATGAAAAAAATGATCGCGCCATTAACTTCTACTTAAAAAATAATTTTATTAGTAAGGGTACACATACTTTTTATATTCATAAAACAGGATACCCAAATAATATTTTATTAAAAAAAATATAATCTTTTCTTATGGAGAAATATTCAGAGTCTAAACTAAATCGTGTAAAACGTGGAGCTAAAAGAGCTACGTATGATAAAGAAACTATTTTTAATATTATTGATGCTGGCTTTCTTGCGCATGTAGGTTACATTTACGATAATTATCCCATTTCCATACCTATGGCATATGCAAGGGAAGATGATAAATTATATTTACATGGATCTACAGGTAACAGAATGCTATTAGCTATTTTAGAGCGTGGTTCAACTTCAATAAATATAACTCACTTAGACGGACTAGTACTTGCACGTTCAGGATTACATCATTCCGTAAATTATAGATCTGTAACACTTTTCGGTTCTCTGACAAAAGTTGATGACGACACTAAAAAAGAAGTTATTCTTGAGAAAACAATAAATACTATGATTCCCAACCGTTGGGACGCATTAAGAACCGTAACCAAACAGGAATTAGACAGAACATTAATTGTTGAATTTACTATAGAAAATGCTTCTGCAAAAATTAGAGCAGAAGGTGTTATCGATGAGCCTAGTGATGAAAACTTACCTATTTGGGCAGGAATTATACCTGTAAAACAGATAGTAGAGCAACCTATTTCAGATGATAAATTAACTCCTGATGTAGCAACACCAGAACATATTATCGAATATTACCAGAAGAACAAATAAGATGTTCTTCAAAATTGATATTTTTGTAACCCAAATATCATATAATGAAGAAATTTTTAAAGTTTTCAGGAATATTGGTAGCTTTCCTTATAATAGCTACAACCATTTTTTACTTTAGTAACAACGAATCGCTACCTAATGGAAAGAAAGGAAAAGAAGCTGATAAACTTGCAAATAAAATGCTAACTGCTATTAATCATGAAGCGTATAAAAATGCTGAAATATTAGAATGGTCTTTCCCTGGTAATCATTCTTATAAATGGTATAAAAATGAAGGCAAAGTTGAAGTTTCTTGGGATGAAAACATGGTTGTTTTAAACACTATTTCTTCTGATAAAAATGAAGTAATTAAAAATGCAAAAAATACTGATTCGAGTGAGCTGTTTCAAAAAGCAACTGATATTTTTAATAATGATAGCTTTTGGCTCGTTGCTCCTCATAAGATTTTTGATGCTGGTGTAGAGCGTAAATTAGTTGATTATAATGGCAGAGATGCATTAATGGTTACCTACACTTCTGGAGGGTCTACTCCTGGCGACTCTTACTTATGGATTTTAGATGATAAAGGTTTGCCTACTTCTTTTAAAATGTGGACTAGTATAATTCCTGTAGGTGGGGTTTCCGCTACTTGGGAAGATTGGAAACAAACTGATGCTGGCGTCCAATTACCCACAAAACACAAGCTGTCTCTATTAGGACTTGAAATAAATATGGGAAATGTAAAAGCTTCTACTCCAACTGCAGATACTTTAGCTAATAAAATTCTAAAAGCAATTAAACACGATGCTTACAAGAAAACAAAGTTTATAGAATGGAGTTTTGGTGGTAGACGTTTTTTCAAATGGAATAAAAAGGAACATATTGTTGATGTTTCATGGGATAGTATTAAAGTTGTTTTACATCCTGACGCATTATCAAAAAGCACGGTATTCTTCAATAATAAATTGTCTACTACTGCTAATAAAGAAACTATACAGAAAGCAGAAAATTATTTTAATAATGATAGTTTTTGGTTAGTTGCACCTCACAAACTATTCGAAGACGGTATTTTAAGAGCTGTAAAGAAGAACAACGGAAAAGAAGGTTTGTTAGTTACATATACAACTGGCGGAACTACTCCTGGAGATTCATATTTATGGTTTTTAGATGAAAACTATATTCCTGTAAGTTATAAAATGTATGTACCAAGTATGAAAATGAACGGTGTTGATGCTACTTGGCAAGACTGGATTACCACTGAAAGTGGTACTTTATTACCTACAAAACATACATTTGGAGAAAACGGAGTACTTAGTATGGGCGAAGTGAAAGCTTATAATTAAATACCATTATTTCCTCAAATTAAAAACTACTACTTTTGCATTATGCGAATAGATATAATTACCGTTGAACCAGATTTATTAAGAAGTCCTTTCGAAAATTCTATGATGAAAAGGGCCATAGATAAAAATCTTGCTGAAGTATATTTTCATAATCTAAGAGAATTTGGTTTTGGTAATTACCGACAAATAGATGATTATCAATTTGGTGGTGGTGCTGGTATGGTATTAATGATTGAACCTATAGCAAAATGTATTGAAAAGCTAAAAGCTGATCGAGAATATGACGAAATAATATACATGACGCCAGATGCTAAAACATTGAATCAAGCTACAGCAAATCATTTATCTTTAAAAAAGAACATCATTATTTTAACTGGTCATTACAAAGGTGTTGACCAACGTGTTCGGGATAAATATATAACCAAAGAAATTTCTATTGGAGACTATGTATTAACAGGTGGCGAATTGGCAGCAGCTGTATTGTGCGATGCAGTTATACGGTTAATCCCTGGTGTTTTAGGAGATGAAACTTCAGCGTTAACAGATTCTTTTCAAGATAATTTACTCTCTCCTCCTGTATACACAAGGCCTTCGGAATATGAAGGTATGAAAGTTCCTGAAGTTTTATTATCTGGAAATTTCCCTAAAATTGAAGCATGGAGAACAGAAAAAGCCTACGAACGTACTGAGCAAATTAGACCTGATTTATTAGATGATTAATTTTTCAAAAATTATAAAGCAATATCCTGCTTTAAGTATTGTATTTGGATTTCAATTATTCAGATTCATTTTACTACCCTTTATGGGGTTGATGCCTCAGGATGCGTATTATCACTTTTATGGAGAAAACCTTTCTTGGTCATACTTCGACCATCCGGGAATGATAGGCTATATATTACGCTTATTTACTTTCATTTTTGGTAAATCTATTTTTGTCGTCAAGTTTGCGGATTTTGTAATAACATCATTAACACTTCTTAGCTTTTACAAGTTAGCCTCATACTTTTTATCTGCTGAAAAATTAAAGAAGTCAATTGTTTTAATTACTTCTACATTTTTTATATCAATCTTATCTTTTAATTCAACTCCTGATGTACCTTTATTGTTATTCTGGACTTTAAGTCTTCTGTTTCTATATCAAGCTATTTTCGAACAAAAGAAATTATCTTGGGTTTATGCCGGAATCACTATGGGACTTGCTTTTGACAGCAAATACACAGCTATATTATTACAATTAGGTTTACTTGCTTTTTTATTGTTTTCCAAGAACTACAGAAAACTATTAATATCACCTTGGTTATGGTTATCTCTAATAATCTCTATTCTTGTTACTTTTCCTGTTTGGTGGTGGAATTATCAACATGACTTTGCTTCTTTTTTATTCCAGTCCTCAAATAGAACAAGTAGTATATCTCAATTTAAAGTTTCGCCTAAACTTTTCTTTGGAGCATTAGGCCATCAATTGGTTTTGCTACTTCCTATTTTACTTAGTATCTTTTTTTTATTTACCTTTAAATATGTTAAACGATTTATAACTAAGTTTAAGCTACCAAATAATAAAACTTTATTCTTACTTGCCTTTTTTATTCCAACTTTTTTAGGATTCTTTCTATTAACTCCTATTTACTGGGTAAAGCTAAACTGGATGATGCCTTCTTACATTACCGGAATTATTATTGCTAGTATGTTCTTCACGAAAAAACTACTTAAATATCAAATAATCATCTCAATAGTCATACATTTATTAGTATCGATACAAATACTTTTTTATGTTGTTCCTATAAAAAGTGACGATACTTGGGTTGGCTGGAAAGAATTAGCCACAGAAATAGAAAAACTTCAGGAAGAAAAACCAAACACATTTGTATTTTCTAATGATGGGTATAAAACTTCCGCAGCATTAAACTTCTTTATGAACGACAAAGTTTATGCTCAAAATATAATAGGTTTACATGCTTTACACTTTGATTATCTAGGTGATGATCTTCGTAATTTAAAAGGTAAATCTGCTTTCTTTATAGATTCTGATAAACGTTTTAAAAATGAAGAAAAAAGAGGAAAATTAATTCCTGAACTTACTTCATACTTTGAAAAATGTACTGAATTAAAGCCTATCGTGATTTCTCTTCGCGGAAAAAAAATAAGGAAGTTTTGGGTATATTACTGCGAGAATTATAAAGCTAAACCTTAGAAATTTTATAAACGAAAACATATTTAACTATGTTTTCACCCCGTAATATTGGTATTGTTTTTAATCTCGAAATTTTACTATATTCATTCCCAAACAAGCCTTTTGGGTCTTTAAAATTCCTACTATCAGTAATATACAACGCTTCGTTGCCAAGTTTTGGATATAACTTATTAATCCAATAATACTTATGAATTCTATTTAATGGACCTAAGCCGTATACTTTCATATTATTAGGTCTGGCTATATAATAATCTATGTGAGCCGCTGGGTACCAATTATTAGAAATGATAGGAACATTTTTGAGATTTTCCTCATTAAAAAAAGTTGTCAACTTATTTGATGCTTGCTCCCATCCGTACATATCTAACAATACATCTTTTCTTCCTAACTTCTCTTTCTTTGTTGTTGTACTTTTAGGTAAAAATATCCCTTTATTAATTACAAACACAGCAATTATTAGCAATGATGAAAAACTTATAATACCCACAAAGATTTTCTTAGAAATGTTATTTCTTCCTTCAATAAAAACTGCTAAAACTGGAAGTAGTGTTAGATATGAAACCCCAGACCAATGAGGTAATGTATTTCTAAATAAAGACAAATAAATTGTAACTATTATTAACGGAAAACTACAATAGAAGAATAGCGATAATAATTCCCTTTTAACAATAACCTTCTTCTTTATAAAAGCTATGATTAAAATTATTAGGGTAATTACTATATAAGGATTGTTGTACAAAAACTGTCCGAATATTTCTCTAAAAAAAGAGTTCTTATTAAATGAAAAACTAAATAAAGAGACACGATCGTTGTGAAATTTATAACTAATAAAATCATGTTGATAATTCCAATACAAAATCAAAAGGACAGCTAGTATAGGAAAAATAAAACCTAAATAAAAAACGATTTTTTCCAACCATATTCTACGCTGTAAAACAACGTATAAAACAACACCAAACAACAAGAAAACTGCCTGATATTTGGAATACACAGCACAACCTGCGAAGAAAAATGCTAACAATAGTTTATAAGTAGACGTTTTTTCAGGTTTATGTGGTAATACTTGAATAAAATAATAGAAACTCAATAGCCAAAATAACACCAAAGGAGCATCAGGTAAAATAAACGTTCCAGCAATAATGAACCCATAAATATGTATGTGATACAGAAGCACTGCTACAAATCCTACTTTTTCATTCTTAATAAAACTACCGATTAAGAATATTATATACATGCTAATACTGGAAGGAATTATTGAGGCCAATCGAATAACCAACTCAGAATCAAAAGCTAGATTTACTGTGAAAAATTGAATGAATATTCCAACCATTCCTGGATGGTCAAAATGACTAATATCTGGATATTTAGCATATAGCCAATAATACACTTCATCATTTCCGAACTCTAAACTACCTCCCAATAATACCCTTAAAAAAGTACCAAAAAGAATAAGTAATAAAGTAGATTGTTTATACGTTAACTGCATTGATAATCATTCTTTTTCATGGGAAAGAATAAGTTCATACTTACAAAACCTATTATAATCCCTAAAACTGATCCTACAAAGATATCAATCCAAAAATGCTGTGAAAGATATACTCTAGATATTCCTGCTATAATTGCTAATGTAGCCCATAAATATTGTGAAACACATTTTTTAAAGTATAAACATAATACAGTAAAGATGGCAAATGCTGTTATAGTATGTCCAGAAGGAAACGAATTCCAAAAAGCCATCTTAACGCCTTCAATTAAATGCAAATTTTCGACACCCAAAAATCCAGCTGGTCTTGGTATTCCTTTAAATATAATCTTCTTAAATAAATGCGTAATAATTAATGTTAGTACTCCACTAACTGCAAATACCAGAGCCATTTTTCTCTTAATAAAGAAAAAACCAACAACCAATACACCAAATAATATTCCGTCACCTAAAAAGGTGGAATACTTAAAAAAAACATCAAAAAAACTAGAGTGGAATTTATTTAATCTTAAATGGAGTTCTGCCTTACCATAAAGCAAAATCAATATTAAGGAACATAAAAAGAATAGGCTGTAGATTATAAAAACCTCCTTCTTTATTAATCTTCGAGAGAAAATCATACTTTGTACAAAATTTTCCTTGCGCTTTTTAAGTGTTCTTGAGTTAAATCTTTCTGTGTTATTCATGTCATCATTTAAAAGCTAGCAAATTACTTTTTAAGAATTCTGTGAATATTAAAATAATCTTAAAATAATGTGAACTATATCTTAATTATAGTATTAAAAAACAATGTTTTATTAATCTTAAGTCTTACTTTTTTTACAAAAATTTAATTTATTATTGTATAGCCTTTTACAAAAAAACATACTATATTTGCACTCGCAAAATAACCTCTGACGAAAATCGTGAATGTTGCTTTGTGTCAAATCATTAAGATTTTAAACATGGATTTAATTAAATTTGTACAAGACGAATTTGTAACAAAAAATGAATTACCAGAATTTGCAGCTGGTGATACTATTACAGTTTATTACGAAATTAAAGAAGGAAACAAAACACGTACTCAGTTCTTTAGAGGTGTTGTTATCCAGAAAAGAGGAAGCGGAAGTTCAGAAACATTTACTATCAGAAAAATGTCTGGTACCGTTGGTGTTGAGCGTATCTTCCCAATTAACTTACCTTCTATTCAGAAAATTGAAGTTAACAAAAGAGGTAAAGTACGTAGAGCACGTATTTATTACTTTAGAGGTCTTACTGGTAAGAAAGCTAGAATTACAGAAAGAAGAGCATAAATCTCCGATTTCTAATCATAAATTCATAAAGAGCAATGTAAAATTTACATTGCTCTTTTATTTTTTATATAATTATCAATAAATCAACCTTATTAATAAGAAAATAACACAAAAAATATCAATCGTAATACTTAAATTTGCAAGACTTCAAATAAAATAACTAGACAATAATATGAGTACAACTGCTAAAATTATGTACACAAAAACTGACGAGGCTCCTGCTTTAGCAACTCGTTCTTTTTTGCCAATTGTGAAAGCATATACAAAATCATCTAATATAGAAATCGTTACTAAAGATATCTCCTTAGCAGGAAGAATATTAGCTAACTTTTCTGATTTTTTAACAGAAGAACAACGTGTAGAAGATGCATTAGCATTTCTAGGGGATTTAGCTACGAAACCAGAAGCTAATATCATAAAACTTCCAAATATTAGTGCTTCTGTACCTCAATTAAAAGCAGCTATAAAAGAATTACAAGCTTTAGGTTATAATCTTCCTGATTTTCCTGAAGAAGCAGAAACAAAAGAAGAAAAAGAAATTTTAGCGCGTTACAATAAAGTAAAAGGTTCAGCGGTAAATCCAGTTTTACGTGAAGGAAATTCTGACCGTCGTGCACCTAAAGCAGTTAAAAATTACGCAAAAAAGAACCCTCATTCAATGGGAGCTTGGAGTTCAGAATCTAAAACCCATGTAGCTACCATGGATAACCATGATTTTGCCCACAGTGAAAAATCAGTTACAATATCCAATGCGACTGATGTAAAAATTATACATACCGATGCTAACGGAAATGAAATCGTTTTAAAAGAAAAGGTTTCTTTATTAGCAAAAGAAGTTATTGATGCTTCTGTAATGAATAAAAAAGCTTTATTAAGCTTCCTAGATAAGGAAATTAAGGATGCTAAAGAAACTGGAGTTTTGCTTTCATTACACATGAAAGCTACGATGATGAAAGTTTCTGATCCTATTATTTTCGGGCACGCCGTTCGAGTATTTTTTAAAGACTTATTTGAAAAACATAATGACACATTTGAAGAAATTGGTGTAGATGTAAACAATGGTTTCGGTAATCTTATTAGTAATTTAAATGAAGTTTCTGAAGAGAAACGAAAAGAAATATTAGCTGATATTGATGCTATTTATGCTAAAAATCCTGATTTAGCTATGGTAGATTCTGATAAAGGAATTACCAACTTACATGTTCCTTCTGATGTTATTATCGATGCTTCTATGCCTGCCATGATTCGTACCTCTGGACAAATGTGGAATAAAGAAGGAAAAACGCAAGATACTAAAGCTATAATCCCAGATAGCTCATATGCTGCTTTATACCAAGCTACATTAGATTTTTGTAGAAAGAACGGAGCTTTCGATCCAACTACAATGGGTACAGTTCCAAATGTTGGTTTAATGGCTAAAAAAGCTGAAGAATATGGTTCTCACGACAAAACTTTTGAAATTGCTTCAAACGGTAAGGTGAGCGTTGTAGATTCTGATGGAAATACACTTATTGAACATGCTGTTGAACAAGGTGATATTTGGAGAATGTGTCAAACTAAAGATGCACCAGTACAAGACTGGGTTAAGTTAGCTGTTACACGTGCTAAAGCTACTCAATCTCCTGCTGTATTTTGGTTAGACAAAAACAGAGCACACGATGCACAATTAATTAGCAAAGTTGAAAAATATTTAGCTGATCATGATACAAATGGTTTAGAAATCAAAATCATGTCTGTATCTGAAGCTACAGAATATACATTGGCAAGAGTAAAAGAAGGTAAAGATACTATTTCTGTAACTGGAAATGTTTTACGTGATTACTTAACCGACTTATTTCCTATATTAGAACTAGGAACATCTGCAAAGATGTTGTCTATAGTTCCATTAATGAACGGTGGTGGTTTATTTGAAACTGGTGCGGGTGGTTCAGCTCCAAAACATGTACAACAATTTGTTGCTGAAAATCATTTACGTTGGGATTCTTTAGGTGAATTTTTAGCACTTGCTGTTTCTTTAGAGCATTTAGGAAATTCTAATGACAACTCTAAAGCATTAGTTTTAGCAGATACGTTAGACACTGCTATTGAAAAATTATTAGATAATAAAAAATCACCTTCTAGAAAGGCTGGTGAATTAGATAATAGAGGAAGTCATTTTTATTTAGCTATGTATTGGGCTGAAGAATTGGCCAATCAAACAAAAAATGGTGATTTAAAATCAGAGTTCGCTTCTGTTTTTGAAACCATGAAAGCTAACGAAGCTACAATTATTGAAGAATTAAATGAGATTCAAGGCAAACCTGCAGATATTGGTGGTTACTATGAACCTAACGATAAATTAGCTGATGCTTTAATGCGACCAAATACTACTTTGAATTCTATTTTAGCTAAGATCTAGATTACTAATTTACATAAAGTTTTATAAAGACAAATGCGATGCATTTGTCTTTATTTTTTAAGAAAAAAATAAGTTTTGTTTCGTCAGAGGCTCTACGATTAATTGTATTTTTATCCTATAAACTAAGCGATAATGAAAGGCTATTTAAAACAACTACTTCTAATACTTATATTGTATTCTATCAATACAATTGGTCAAGAAAAAATCACATTAAGTGGTACAGTCTATGATAAAAACACCAATGAAACTTTGATTGGTGTAACTGTATACTTACCTGAACTGAATTATGGAACAATGACAAATGAATATGGATTCTATTCTGTTACTGTTCCTAAAGGAAATTATAAACTACAAGTAAGTTATGTTGGTTATGCTACTATATCTGAAAATATAAATTTGTCTTCTCGTTTAAGTAAAGACTATAAATTAGTTGAAGAAAGTGAAAGTTTGGATGAAGTTGTTATTGAAACTAATGTTGAGAAACTTAATATTAGAACTCCACAAATGAGTGTGAATAGCTTATCCGCTGCTACAATAAAACAAATACCTGTAGTTTTAGGAGAAGCTGATATTCTTAAGTCAATTATTCTTTTACCCGGTGTCACAAGTGCTGGTGAAGGTGCTTCAGGTTTTAATGTAAGAGGTGGTGCAGCCGACCAAAATTTAATTTTATTAGATGAATCAATTGTTTTTAACTCATCTCATCTATTTGGCTTTTTCTCCATCTTCAATCCAGATGTTATAAAAGATGTAAAGTTATTTAAAGGTGGTATCCCAGCTAGATATGGTGGACGCTTATCTTCAGTTTTAGATATTTATCAGAAAGAAGGAAATAGTAAAGAATTCAAACTAACAGGAGGAATTGGTTTAGTTTCGAGTAGATTATTAGCTGAAGGTCCTATTGAAAAAGAAAAAAGTTCGTTCTTAATAGGTGGAAGAGCTTCTTATGCGCACTTATTTTTACCGTTGTTGGACGTAGATAACTCTGCCTATTTTTATGATTTAAACAGTAAAGTAAACTATCGTTTTGATAAAAAAAACAACCTATTTTTATCTACTTATTTTGGAAAAGATGTCTTTAACATCAATGATAGCTTTACCAATAATTACGGTAATACTGTTGTAAACCTTAGATGGAATCATTTATTTTCAGACAAACTGTTTTCAAACTTATCGATTATATACTCCGATTATTTTTACGGATTAACATTAGATGCAGCTGGCTTTGAATGGAATTCTGGTATTGGTAATTTCAATTTGAAATATGATTTTAAACATTACTTAAATAGTAAGTTCAAACTTGGGTATGGAATTAACAATATACATACAAGTTTTAATCCTGGAAAAATTGAACCTAGTACTCAAGACTCTGGAATTAGAACTCAACAATTAACTAAAAAATATGCCAATGAATTTGCTGCTTACATAGAAGCTGAACATAAAATTACTGACAAGTTAACATTACAATATGGTGCTCGTTTTAGCAACTTCTTACGTTTAGGACAAGACGAATTAAATGTTTATACAAATAATCAACCTGTTACTTATAATTCTCAGTTTAAAAAATACGAATCAGCTTCAGCAACAGGCACCGAACAATTTAAAAGAAGTGATGTTATTAAAAGTTTTAATAATATAGAACCTCGTTTTTCATTTTCATACTTACTAAATGAAAAATCTTCATTTAAGGCAAGTTATAATAGAATGGTACAGTATTTACATTTACTTTCTAATACCTCCTCTCCTACTCCTCTGGATGTATGGACACCTAGTGGTAAATATATTAAGCCTCAATTACTAGACCAGTACGCATTAGGGTATTTTAAATCTATAAAAGATGGTGATTACTCTTTAGAAACTGAAGTTTTCTACAAAGACATTAGAAATAGAATTGATTATATAAATGGTGGTGATTTAATTGCAAACAACGAAATAGAAACAATTATTCTAAATGGTAAAGCAAGAGCCTACGGATTGGAAGTGCTATTTAAGAAAAATGAAGGTAATTTTACTGGCTGGCTATCCTATACATTGTCAAGATCAGAACAGTTAACAGCTGGAAGAACCCCAAATGAACCAGGAATTAATAATGGTAACTGGTACAGTACACCGTTTGATAAAACACATGATATTTCCATAAATACCACGTATGAATTGAATGATAAATGGAAATTTAACTCTAATTTTATCTTTCAAACTGGGCAACCTACAAATTATCCTGTAGGACAATACGAAGTACAAGGACTTAATGTTCCTTTGTATGATAGTAATAGAAGAAATGCTGATAGACTTCCAACCTACCATAGACTTGATATTTCTGCTACATTAACGCCGTCAAGCAATAAAAACAGAAAATGGAAAGGAGAATGGGTTTTTGGTATCTATAATATATATGGTAGAGATAATGCTGCTTCATTATCTTTCAGTCAGAATCAAGATACATTTAGAAATGAAGCTACACAAACATCAATATTTGGTGTAGTACCTTCAATTACTTATAATTTTAAATTTTAAGAAAAATGAAAAAAGCAATTATATTACCTATTTTAATACTTTTCATTTTAACTAATTGTGAAAAGGTCGTAGATGTAGATGTTCCAACCACTGCGCCCAAACTTGTTATTGATGCTTCTTTTGAAGTATTTTTTGACGAAACTCCTGTTAGAGCTAATACAACTGTTAAACTGAGGTTATCTGCCGATTATTTTGATGATACAATTCCAACAGTAACCAATGCAACGGTGTTTGTTACCAATTTATCAAATGGAACAATCATTAATTTTTCTGACAATAATTCAGATGGAGATTTTGAGCCAACTACTACTTTTATTCCTGAAGATAATTCTGAGTATGAGTTAACTGTTGTTTACAACAGTGAAACCTTTAAAGGGAGAGCTACTAAAATAAAATCTACACCTTTTACAAAAATAGTTCAAGGAGATACAACACTATTTACAGGTAACGAAACAGAGTTAGAAATATTCTTTACAGATAGCGGTACTCAAGACGATTACTATTTATTTGACTTTACAAAAAATAACCTTCTAACATTAGAAGACCGTTTTTTTAATGGATCTGATTATAATTTTTCTTTCTTCTTTTTAGAAGATGAAATTGAACTCCCTACTAATATCACTGTTAAAATCTCTGGAATAACAAAAGAGTACTTTACTTATTTTGGAATCTTAATCGATCAAAGTGGACAAAGTGGTGGCGGTCCATTTCAATCTGTTCCGTCTACAATCCTAGGTAATATTGTAAATACAACAAACGATGACAACTTTCCTTTAGGATATTTTCATATTTCTGAAACAGATACTTTTAACTTAGACTTAGTGGATAAAACAAAATAATAGTCACTTTAAAAATAAGCAAAGCTGATTCATTGCATTTAATGAATCAGCTTTGTTTATTACAAACGCTCCATCGTTTTCTACTTAACCATGGTAACCACTCTTTGTGGTAATGGTGCTTCAAATCCTGATGCGACTAGTGCCTCAACTATTCTCTGACGTGTATCCCAATATACATCCCAATAATCACCACTATTTACATATGGTAACGCTAACAGCTCTATACTATTAACACCTAAATTATTAACCGCCACTCTTGGCAGTTTTCCGTCTTCTTTCAATACATTCTTATCTTTTTTCAATACATCTAAAACAATTTGTTTTGCCTTTTCTATATTACTTCCATAACGAATAGCAAAAGGCATATCTACTCTTAGACTGCCTATAGCTGTTAAATTAGTTATCTTATTTGAAGTTATTGCTGAATTAGGTATAATTTCAGTCTCATTTTGAAATGTCTCTATAATTGTAACGAAAACTGAAATTTCTTTTACAAAACCAAAAGCATTATTGGTTTTAATTAAGTCTCCCACTTTGAATGGTCTGAATATTAATAGCATTATACCAGATGCTAAATGCCCTAATGATCCATTAAATGCAGCTCCTATTGCAACCCCAATACCCGCTATTAAAGCCGCGAAAGAAGCTGTTGGCACTCCAACTATTCCTGCAATAGAAATAATTAATAAGGCTTTAAGAGCAAACCCTAATAATGTAACTAAAAATGGTCGTAAAGTTTTATCTACTCGCTTACTTTCAAAAGCTTTTGATACTCCTTTAACTAAAATTCTAATAATCCATAATCCAATTATTAAAGCCGCAAAGGCTCCAAATAATTTTAATCCCCAGTCACCAGCACCAGTAGCCATAGAATTGTAAAAATTTGATAATACTTCTTTGATTGTTCCCATCTTTTAAATTTTTTATTTTTTGATTCATTTATTTAGACACCGTTACATTTAATAATGTCACTTCCCAATAAATGATTATAAATTGTAAATTTGCTGAATGAACTTTATCAGAACAACAGAACTTGATTCAAATTATGATAACTTGGAAAAGATGTCTATTACTGAGTTATTAACCAATATGAATAATGAAGATAAAACTGTACCTGATGCAGTTGCAAAAGCAATTCCTCAAATAGAAGCTTTAACTGAACAAGTCATCAGTAAACTTAAAAACGGTGGAAGGTTATTTTATTTAGGTGCAGGAACTAGTGGAAGATTAGGAGTTGTTGATGCTTCAGAATGCCCTCCTACTTTTGGAGTTTCTCATGACTTGGTTGTTGGATTAATTGCTGGTGGCGATACTGCAATTAGAAAAGCTGTTGAATTTGCTGAAGATTCCACACAACAAGGTTGGAACGATTTACTAGAAAATAAGATTACAAGCAAAGATATTGTTATAGGAATAGCTGCGTCTGGAACAACTCCCTATGTTATTCATGCACTTAAAGAATGTAATAAAAATAATATCACTACAGGATGCATTACTTGTAATAATGAAAGCCCTTTATCAGAAACCGCGCTGTTCCCTATTACTATTGTTGTTGGTCCCGAATTTGTAACTGGTAGCTCAAGGATGAAAGCAGGTACTGCACAAAAGTTAGTATTGAATATGATTTCAACATCAACGATGATACAATTAGGTAAGGTAAAAGGTAATAAAATGGTAGATATGCAGCTATCTAACAATAAATTAGTGGCTAGAGGTGAAAAAATGTTAGCATCTGAATTAAAAATCTCCTTAAAAGAAGCCCAAGAATTACTAAAAAAATATGGCAATGTTAGAAATGCTATAAAAAATTATACGACTCACTAATATGTCTTCCGATAAATCATACGAAACTCCCATAAAAAAATTATTAATCTTATTACTACTTTTAATAGTTTCGCCTGTTATATTGAGTTTAGCTTTTAAGGCCGCTAAAATATACACAGAAATGCCAGAATTAATAATATATTACCTTTTACTACTTTTTGGAGTTATTGGTATACTATATTCAGTTTATTTTGGGTTTAGAACCATTCAATCTTTTTTAAAGGTTTTATTTGAAGAATAATAAAGTGATTAGAAAAATAAATATTAAAAAGCTAACAAACTGGGAATATTGGCCTTCTTCAATGTTTTACATACCAAATGTTCCTTATGCAATTTATTTAGCTATACGCGCTAATCATGCAGCTTTCTTCAGTGCTGCTAACCCTGCTATAAAAAGTTCAGGAAATGGTACAGAAAGTAAATACAAAACAATACAACTTGTTCCTATTCAATTTAGACCAAAATCTATACTAGCAAAACCTGATACTTCTTTTGAAGAAGTAATACATGAAATAGAGGCTCTAAAAATACCTTTTCCTTTAATTGCCAAACCAGACATTGGTTTTAGAGGTTTACTTGTAAAAAAAATTAATTCTGAAATTGAACTGAAACAATATTTAGAAAACTATCCCATAGATATAATCATACAAGAATTCATAGACTATAAAAATGAATGTGGTGTTTTCTATCATAGACAACCTAATACCCAAAAAGGCAATATCAGTTCAATTACCTTGAAAAAATTTATTTCAGTTACTGGTAATGGAAATTCATCTTTAAGAGATCTAATACTAAGAGATAATAGAGCCAAAGTATACATACAATTATTTGAAGAAATTCATAAAGATATAATTTCAAATATTATTCAGGAAGGTCAAGAAATAAAACTCACAGTAATTGGAAACCATTCTAAAGGAACACAATTTATTAACGGCAATCATCTTATCACAGAGAAGCTTGAAAATACATTTAATCAACTTAGTTATGCTATTGAAGGATGGTTTTATGGTAGAGTAGATTTGAAATACAACTCCTTCAAAGATCTTGAAGAAGGAACTGGATTTAAAATACTCGAAATAAACGGTATAATCGCAGAACCAACACATATTTACGATGCGGAAAACTTCACCTATTT
>JAHDDQ010000065.1 GCA_020629275.1 Tenacibaculum sp.
CTTTGCTCATACCAGTATCGCATTTTCAGTATTTTAATAGGCATGTTTCCGCACAGAAGCACCGCCTGATTAGATGGTAGCTGTCTTACGGTAAGCGATGATAAAAGTGGTCGTTCTATCGTACGCCCCTCATGTTCAACTGTGGTTAACCCTGCATGTTCTTCTATGAATTTACTGGTTTTTAATCCACAACCTCCAAAGATGATTTTTACAACCATGTTAGATAGGATTGTGTCTCCATGCTTACCATAGACCGCGTGGATTTGATTGAAATCCTGTAACACTAATATGGTTGTAATTCGTCTTTTTCTGGCTGTTACAGCGATTTTATCAAAGCTATCTATATGATACGAGGCAAATTCTTCAAGTATAACAGTTACGTCTCTATCTGTAGGCTTAGGCATTTCCATAAGGTAGCTGTACAGTTGACTATTAAGCACCGATAACAAAAACTTCATTTTTCCCATCCTATTCTCACTTACATGAACATATACTATAGTAGGTTTATCACCACTTCTAAGGCTCTTTAAATCTAAAGTGTCCTTATTTGTGATGTAGCGCATCGTTTCGCTACCCATCATCGACAAATAACTCTTACAAGTCGCTATAATAGATTTACGAACTTTTACTTCCGTACCGCCAATAAAACTCTCGTATTGCTCGTGGTACTGCTCGGGTAGCCATTTCTGGACATAGGCATTTAAACGCTGTTGTTGAACGTCGAACCACCCTAACAATCGGTCTAAATTTTCAAGATTCATTTCTAGTTCCTGTCCGCTATCGTGTATCAAACTGAGCAATAGGAGCTTTAATGGGGTTTTTGAGGACAGTTCCCAAAAATCCCCTTTTCCAGCTCCCTCTGTTCGATTACAAACAATAAGCAGTTCCACAAAATCATCGACACCACCTTTATGCATATTTTCTTTAACCCATACCAGCGGATTGAACTGTAAAGAGCCGTTTTCAATAGGATTATCCCAGTCTAAAATTTTGATATTATAGTGCTGTTTAAAATGGGGTTCTGTCCGCTGTCTTATTTCCTTACTTGGATCGAGTAAAAATATAGAAGCTTCGGGCTTCACTAACAGCAAAAATGTAATGACAAGCTGGCTTTTTCCCGAGCCAACCACACCACATAAAACAATTCCTCTATATCCCACCTCTTTACGCAAGTAGCGTGCCGTGCCATCTACAGAAAAACCAATATTTTTAGTAGTAAAAATTTCTCTTTCTTCACGGGCGTTCATATAACGGGCATTATCAAAAACGCTGTCATTTTTGCCCTTGTAACCGAATATCAAATCAAGTAAAAATCCCATAGTCTTATCGTGTTATTTCGTTGTCTCTAGCCTCTCGTTCCGCCTGATAGCAAAGTTGATTCCAAATAAGGGTCTTATGCTCATTGGGAATATAGTCATCAAATAAGAATACATGACGTTCCTTATAGATAACCCCCTTAATAATTCCGTCCGATTCATACAGTTTGTATTCAGGGTTTTCCTTTAACTTTTTATAAAATTCCGTAAGAGTTTTACTCTCTTTTGCCGACCAGTATAAATGTTCGTAAAGTCTAACTTTAGAGACATTGTTGTTTATTCTATTTTGAAGATGTGTTGCTATTTTTTTAATTGTGTCTTTCATATTTCGTTGTGTTAAAGATGTGTTTGTCCACTTTATTTTAGCGGATAATTTCATTGTCCTGCTCTTGGCTGGTCATTCTGTGTAGTTCATTCCATACCAGCACTTTGTGTCGCTCTGAGATATTACGCTCAAACAGATAGGTTTTTCCCATATAAGTAAGCCCTTGAACATTCCCGTTATGTGTAAACAAACAGCACCTAGGATTTTCTTCTATGAGTTTGTAAAACTCCGTAAGGTCTTGACTGTTTTCAGCGCAATAATGCATATAATTCAAAGCATCTAATCTATGTGTTACTTTATGTATGTTTTTAAGGCATTTCTCTTGCTTTTTCTGCGATAATCGCTCTATATTTTTTAGATTTTTTTTCATATTTCGTGATGTTAAAGAGTTGTAAGTATCATTTATCGTTCATGCTCCATGTCTTGCTCATTATCAAGAGCCAGCATATTCCAAATAAGTACTTGATGCCGTCTAGGGATATAATCTTTAAACAGATAGATCTTTCCTTTGTGTTCTATTCCTTGAGTTGTTCCATCTAATTCAAATAAACTATATTGAGGATTCTGCTCTATTTTTTCATAAAACTCAGGTATAGTATTGCTTTCCATCGCACAGAAGTACAAGTATTCTTCTGGTGCTATATTAGATGCATTCAGATCAATCTTCTCTTGAAGTTTTTCTGATATTTCTTTAAAGTTTATAAACTTTTTCTCCATGTTGTGTTGTATTAAAAATTAGTAATGTTGTTGGGATTATCGTGTTAATTCTTGTGAATCTTGATCTCCTTTACTGAGTTCATGCCATTTCTGAAGTTGTTCTAAAGCACTGTATCTTTCAGGAATGTATTTCTTAAAACGATATTTCTTTCCTTTATAAAACACTCCGTTGATCTTGTTCCTGTAAGCGTAACATTCTAACTCAGTATGTTTAGCTATTAGCTCTAAAAATTCATCTGTATGCCTTGCTTTGTCTGCTAACTCAGTAAGAAGCTTTAAAATCTCTTGTTTACATGTTTCTTTTGGGCCTATAGTGACTTTTTTCTCTTTTTGATGTTGGTACACCAGAGATGCATCCAACTCCTTAAAATGAGCCATTTGAAAGGATTCCAATTCTTTCATTCTCTTGACATACTCAGCCTTATCTAATCTGATTGAAGTGTCTGAATAGGCGTTGTTTCCAGAAAGACACACGTGCAAATGATGATGATCTTTTTCAACGTGTTTCTGTATATACCCAATTGCATTTGGTGCACGTAATCGTAAGAACTCAGCAGTTAGTGCATACAATGCAGCATCATCTAAATATGGGGTACTGTCCTTATGAAAACTAAGCACTATGTGTTTTGCCTTGGTGCGAACGCGTTTACAAAAACTATGATTATACTCAAAAGCCTCAGCTATCTGTTCTAAAGAATTAGTATCTACCGCAGGAAGATTATGGAAATAACAAAAATCGTCGTCTTTGTCAGCACCATCTCTAAAATATTGTAGCAGCCTTAGAATGCTTCCATTATTATAAGTCATTTCCTTTACTAACATGCTTGTTGTCGCAAATGATTTATAATGGTTTCCAGATGATCCAATGTTCTTGGGTTCTTTTCAAACTCAGAACGAATTAGATCTTCCAAAGGCACAAACTGTAGCTCATTTTCAATTCGCTCATTCATTCGATGAAACAACTTTTTTAATTCAGCAATATCCGAGAGACTAAGCGTATTAAAGGCATTGGCACGGTATGTAAGTTGATTTAACAAATTTCCCCATTTATTGAGCGAAAAACAGACCATTTGCAACCCTTTATCCTTGGAACGTACATATCTTTTTTCTCTATATCCCTTAATACAATCTCTAAGAAGTTGTGCCACCGTAATTTCAAGCTGTTGAGCTTCCTTTTTGAGTTCTTTATACTCATTATTGGAATACCATAATTCTATTCTCTTCTTACTTTGTGTTCTTGCCTTATTTCTTTCCCTGAAATAAAGTCGACGGTGTTCTTTGTATAGCTCATCCCTTTCAGAATCACTTAATTGGATATTTGCTTTTCCCCGCTGTTGTAAAAATTCTTGAAATGTTATTGGCATAACGTATATTTTTAGAGGTTTCAGTAGTAGCATGAGTTTGGAAATTCTTTAAAATTTATTTCCTACTCTTAAAAAGAAGGAGCTAAATATTTAGCTCACTTCTTAATCTAGGTAACAGCTTTTGCTTATAAGTTAGCTGCCGATATTACTGTTGCTCCTCGCTTGGTGAGCATTTTCTCATACAGTGCAAGTAATGGTTTGAAATACCTTTCTGTACCTGTACTCGCATCATGTATTAAATACACCGTGATGTTTTGTAAATCATTCGGTAATGGCATTTCTTCCTGTAATAGCTTTTCGATTTTCTTTGGAGTTCTGATGAGTTGTTTTAGTGTTTTTTCACCTCGATCATTTCGTTCATCTAAAAAGCTCAAAAAATCAGAATTTTCAATCAGGTCAGAAAATATGATAAGGATCTTCTTATTACTATCTGAATTTGCTAATTTTCTTAATTCACGTGCCATTGGTAAGTAAACTGAAGAAGCTCCACGACCTGATTTGTCATTCTTTGCAGCAGTTAAAACACTATCTACATTATTACAAAAAGCGTTGAGTTTTTTCTCATATCTGTATGCATTTCCTTTAATAAAAGTTGGTGGAGCTGGTAGGATAAATTCGTGATGCTCATTCAAAAAAGTCTCTTCTATGAGTGATTGACGGTAAATCACTCGATTACATGAACCGTATCGTTTAATTGTAAGTACTTTTTTTAGATGCTCTAGACTTAAATGTTCCAAAGAATGTGTACTTAAATTTGAATTTGTTACGTCAATAAGCGTACTGCATTCAACTGTAGGAACAGGCTCAAAACTACACCCTACTGTAAAAAACACAAGGATCAAAAGCATAAAGCTGCGTGATAAAAAATTAATGATTACTGTTAAAAAACCGAATAAAAATTGAACTAATTTCATAATGATATATATTTAATTATTAATTAAGATTTGTATTGAAAAGTGATTGGATATTGTGATTATGAATAGGTGGAGTGTACTGTTCCAAAGGATTCATAATTTTAATAGTAGGCATAGCAATATGACCTCCATCTTTGCGAAATGTATTGATTTGATCTATGTATATAGCTACACATTCAGAGGCTAATGCATTTAATTGTTTGTGTAATTGGATTCCTCTACTTAGAGTTTTATTATACTCTACTTGGTGTTTCTTAAGGTCACGGTACTTTTTATCTAATTTTACATCTAGTTCCTCTATGCGTATTTGGTACCTTTTAGATAATTTATCTAATTCTTTTTCCTCCTTCTTGTCCAGATTATCAAGCTCTTTATCTACATCATTAATAGCTTTTTCATTATTAGCAATATTCCCTTTGATACGTTTATGTTCTCGGTTGGTCTTTAATACTTTTTCAGATGGGCGAACAAAACGCTTGACTAAAACAATAGCTACAAAAAAACCAATGTTTATAATCATCATATTAACAAAAGACATAGCTGGTAAATCAGAATTTTCTTCAACTACTTTCGAGCGAAGTATTGCCATCACATAAGCAAGTCCAATAGTAATTCCAACATATACCCCAATACCAATAAGTTTATCTTTCATTGGTTTATTACTATCCCAACTTTTAGCTGCTCCCCAACCTAAAAAGTAAAAAACAAGCCCAATACAGAATGCAAATACAAATGAAGCAAACTGGCTTTCTCTTGTGAAGTAAGAAGCTGCTTGTGCATTCCCGAAAAGCTCACCACAAAGCAAAATTGTAATAAATAAAAAAGCTAAGATTTTTTTGATTCTTACATTGTAAAAAGGAGAACCATCTAATTCAATCTGATGATCTTTTTGCTTTTGTTTTAAAGCTTGTTTTTTTGCTTTCTTTTCTGCCCTTTTTTCCAAAAACGTTTTTTTAATTTTTTCTTTTTCTTCTTTCTCTTCAGTTTTTAATTCCTTTTTAGTCTGATGAATATTTACAATGACATCATTGTTTTTATATTCCTCAATTAATTGATTAAAACCTGTTTGCTCAGTCTCTAAATCCTTTAGTAATGGACTACAAATTCTATTGAGTTTTTCTTCACACTCATGAAGTATTTCATTAACAAACGGAATAGATGTTGCTGAATCATTTTTAGATAAGTCATTCTTACCTACTTTTTTTCCTGCTAACAGCGCTTTTTGCTTTAGCTCTTCTGATAATTGGTTGACCTCTTTACTTGGATCAATCATTTTTCTAAATATTTGCATCATAAAATTGTTTTAAAAACAACCTCATTTTGATGTGAGGTTGTTGTTGTTTTATGATGCTAAATTATCTCTGGATTTCAGTGGTTTTCGACCAACTAAAACCAAGTACTAACCAAGTTAAACCAAATGGTATAAAGGAGATAAAACCAAGTCAAACCAAATGAAACCAAATAACACAAAGCATTGTTTTTAAGGAGCTTAAATTGTTTTTAATATTTATTACAAAACAAATTATGATTCTCTATTTTTCTCCTAAATTATTTTGATGATTCTGAACAGAAATCTTATTTAAAGCTTTAATCCTATTAGCAAAGGCACGGTCACCTATATCTTTTTCGACTAAAGAACTATTCATAATCGTAAATCGTCCAGAAGTAGCTTGATGCTCTTCTATGACATCCTTAGAAATTTGGTAAGTTGATTGACCACGTTTTTCTGATAACCATGATAAATCATCATCATCCTTAATACCGTGCAACGTCAATACAACTTTTGCTTTAGTATCGACAATATGTTGACTAAAACAAAAACCATAATGCTCTTTATCCAGTGTTCCAAATATGGTCTTTCGCCATTCTAATAACTCTTTCATAAATGCTGAAATACGCTCTACACCATCTTCTTCTAAGATTTCAAAAGTATCTAGTGTAGGTATAGCTAAACCATCAAAGGTATAATCTCCTTTTTTCCATTGAGGTAGATATTGGAATCTATCATCAAACTTCTCCATTTATAAAGTGATTAGTATATTTACAAAGCGTTTATATACTAATACCAAAAACCTGTCAATGACTAAAAAAGAAGCACTTACTTTTATTAAAGAGGTTATCTGTAAAAGCAATAAAATTGACATTAATCAGCTTAATCAAGCTACTGAAAAACAAGTTTGGGAAGATGTTCTGGAACAAATGAACATTACGGTTTTTGAACAAATCAATAGCTATAAAACACAGGTTACTAAAGCAGAATTACAGAAGCATCAAATAGATACATACTGCGTAAGTAGTCATTATAAAACAGAGCTTAAAAAAAGTGAAAAACACGAACTTAAAGGGTGTCAATTAAAAAAGATATCGCCTATTGTAAATCTATTTACAAAACCAGATTCACTTCAAATGCATTCCACAACTAAAGATTTTTTTGCTATTTACTGTGAAACCTATGGATGGAATCATTTACTTACGATGAAAACGGAGGAATCAAAAGAAGAAGAGACTGACAATACAGAAGAAGATACAGCCCCTGAGATACCACCCAAACCTAATCCTAGCCCCAGTGATGGAAAACCCATAAAATCAGTTAATTATAAAACCATAGCAATACTATTTATTGTTATAGCTATTATAAGTATGATTATTTATGCTATGTTACCTAAATCAAAATCAACCCCTAAACAGCCTGACATTGCAAATAAACCTAACGATTCTTTAACCCCTGAAAAGCCAAATAGTACAAATAGTGCACCTAAAAAAACGCTGAAAATTTCTGATTTAAAGGATAAGCAAAAACCAGCACTTATAACTGTAAACGACACAATATCCGAACAAGAGGCTAACACAGAAGATGATATAGATAAAACCATAAAAAGGCTATATGATAGCTTTATGGATACAGTACTTATAAAGGATAACTATAAAGTTGTTATAAGACATGGGGAAGGAGAACGTTTACTTGATGAAAAAGACAATGTTATTAAACAACTAAAAGGAGCTTATGCTATCAATAGTAATTTAATTGTAACTACGCAGAATGATGGTATCTATGGTGATAAATACGGAGCTATAAATCATAAAGGAGAAACAGTAATTCCTTTTAAATACAGTAGGTATAATAAATTAAATAATTCTCTAATTATATTCAGTCTTAGCGAAATTGGAAATGTTGATGTTCACAAAGAAGATCAAGATTTATACGAATCTGATGGAGAATTACTTTTTAAAAATTGTTATGCTGAACAATTCTCTGAATTTAAAGATGATGTATTGCCAATTGCTAAAGGAGATAAATTTGGACTACTTAATAAACAAGGTAAGTTAATTGTACCTTTTAAATATCAAAGTATTGAAGCTATAAAATATGGTTTTATTGTAGTTGGAAAAGGATCTTACAAACGTAGAAAATATGGAGTGATTAACACAAAAGGTGTAGCTATTATACCTATGGATTATAAAGATGTTACCGTTAAATCCAATAACCTATTTGAAGTCAGTAAAAAGAATAAACGATATACGGTTAACACAAGTAATACATGCGTAAAAGATTGTAATTAAGTATAGATTCTTAAAAAGTTCAAAATCGTTTATGATGTTCCACCAAATAACATCGGGTTTCTCACCATAGGGTCACACAAAACTCATTTGACAAAACCCTCAAAAACTAATACTTTTTCTAGTGCCTGAATGTCATTGAAAATGACGTCTCAAACAAATTCAAAACAGACATTTTCCGCTTAGATAAGCGAAAATTCGAGGATTTCATTAAGACAGTCTTCCTCATAACCCGAAGGTCGCAGGTTCAAATCCTGCCTCCGCAACCAATCTCCTTTCATAGAAAGGTATAAGAGGATTTACAAAGAGACAAAAACACACTCAATGACCTAAGGGCATAGCCTTAAGTACATTGAGAACCATGCAATCTATCCTCCCTTTACACCAACAATACTGTGAATACTCCTTAACCTTTAAGGGGCTTTCTAAGCGAACCTTAAAAAATGAATATTATGTATTCAAGCAGTTTGTAAGCCATACCAACCTAAACCATCCCGACCAAATCACGAAATCTATTATAGAACGGTATATTACCGAAAAAAAGGTCTACCAAAATTGGAGTGCTAAGACCATTAAAAATACGCTCCAAGCTTTTAATAATTTCTTTAAGTTCTACGTATCACAAGGCTACGGAAACATAAACCCTGTAGAAGACATCCCAAAACCTAGGATTCCTAAACGTTTGCCTAAATACATTCCTAAAGAGGATGCACTAAAACTTATAGAGTGGACATACGTTGCTAAATTTAGATATACCTTTGAACGCATTAGAGCTAGAGCAATTATTGCTACTTTTCTTTTTACTGGAGTTCGACAAGGGGAACTCTTAAGCCTTAAAGTTTCTGATATTATGCTTGATGAAAAAGTATTAAGAGTAGAAAACGGAAAAGGAGGGAAAGACCGACTTATCCCCCTTAATGCTCGACTTATTGGTATTTTACAAGAATACCTACAAGAGCGACAAAAACGTAAAAAGATGTCGATGTACTTTTTTACATCTCTACGGTTCGATAAACAAATGAGTCAATCAGTTATTAAACGACTGTTTATAAAACTTCAAAAAGATCTTGGTTTTAAAGTATATCCACATTTATTACGTCATACCTTTGCTACCCTTATGCTCCAAGGTGGCTGTGGTATCTATTCCCTTTCTAAGATGATGGGGCATAGCGACATTAAAACCACTACCATATATTTATCACTTACTACGGGGCATCTAAACGAACAAATCAACAAGCATCCGCTTAGCTTTACACCAATACAGCCTCTGAAAAAGACTTTTTAAGACTGTCTTTAGAAATACTCAAATAAATCTCTGTAGTTGAAACGCTAGCATGCCCTAACATTTCTTTTGTTTGATACAGCCCCAATCCCGCATTAATACAGCTACGAGCGAATGAATGACGTAAGTTATGGGGCGTAAATTTCACACCCGAAGCTTTACTTATTTTCTTACACATCGTATGAATTGTTTTAGGCATAATCTGCGTAGGTTGCTTCAAACTCTGAAAGAACCAAATAGATTGATTCTTGCATTTTTTTCGTTCGTTAATGTAATTCCGTAGCAAAGGAAATAACTTTGGATGTATCGGCACAATACGTTCTTTATTTCCCTTTCCTTTTTTTATCGTTATTTCTCGTTCCATTATATTTATATCCGTAAAATGCAAATTCAAAAGTTCGTTTAATCGCATTCCTGTAAATAAAAATGTACTTACAATTGCTCTGTTTCTTGCTCGTTCTACTTCATATCGCCAAGGATATAGCTCTGTATGTATCATGATAGAATGTAAATCTTGTACCTCGATGAATCTAGGTAAGGTTTTGGCAAGTTTAGGTTTTCCGATTTTGGTTACAGGATTGTTACTTATATAACCATGAGAATAGCAGTAATCGAAAAAGGTTTTTAATTGTTGTCGTTTATTTCGAAAAGTTTTTGCAGTCCATAACCTTTGTTCTTTCTGAGCATATAAATGCTCCCTTATGGTTACTGTACTGATTTGTTCAATATTATTTGCTTGTGCACACTCAAAAAGTTTCCTTGCACTACTAATAATTGACTTGGTTACTTTCGGGGTAATTTCTTTTTCGTACAAAGCATAACGTTTAAAGCCAGTTAGGTAGTTTTCAAAAAGCATACAAGAGTTATAAGAAATTAGGATTCTTCTTATAACATGAGAAGTAGGTTTGTATAGAATCTATTTTACTGTAACGGATGAAATTTCTGTACCATTTCCTGTAATTGTTGCAAATCTTCCTGTACATATCGTTCGGTGGTACTGATGTATTTATGTCCTGCTAAGATTTGAACTTCTCGGAGATTGTAGATATTGAGCCAGTTTACAATAACAGAAGCTCTAATTTGTTTTACACTTTCTACCTTGTGGTTAATCTTTTTTAGCTTCTTTGCAATAAGAGCTATCGTATCTGCTAGTTTTTTAGCTATAAACACCTCGGTAAGTTCCTGATTATTATCAGGTAATAACTTCGGACGTATCTCATCGAGATATTCCATAAAATCCATTACCTGCCAAGGTTTTAATTCTAATGTTCTACGGTTGCCTAATCTTCCTTTGGGCACATAGATTTTTCCTTTTCTCACTTGCAAGTGTTCGAGCTCTAATCTTTTTAGATCAGATGTTGTTAATCCTTGATATACTAAGAGCCCAACAATTACCTTATTTCGTTTATGGATGAGATAGCGCCAAGGATGTTTGTCTGTTTCTGTATCGTAAGAGTAGTATAAATCTTCCAATTCATCCGAAGACAACAAATTATGTTGGAGTTTATTTCTCATTTCCCCTTTTACACGAACATCTACAAATGGATTTGTAGTTACTTCACCTATTTCTATCAGATAATTAAAATAGAGTTTTACGGAAGAAAGTTTGTGATTGATGGTTTTTACTGCATTTTTTGTTTCCTTTAAAAAGTGTACGTACTCAGTAACTTTTATGTAATCTATAGCAGTTACAGGCAACTCTTGTGTTTCCGTCCACTCCAAAAACTTCTCAGCTAGAAAGGCATAACTTTTAATACTGCTATCACTGTATTTTTCACGCTTTAAGTATTCTTTATAGGCTCTCATAATCATCGTTTTTATTAAGTAAATGTGTGTACAACTGCGTTGTTTCTAAAGAACTGTGTCCTAGAAACTGCTGAATACTTTCCATTGGCGCACCTTGTTCTAAAAGATGAGTAGCAATACTATGACGTAATTTATGTGCAGTTATATGCTTACTTTTTAGTGTTTCCGTACTCGCATGATTTACGATTTCTTTTAAACGATTATTTATACTCTGTGCACCTAATCGTCTCCCTTGTGAGCCAACAAAAAACGCTTCTATTTGATTGGCTTTATAAAAATCTGGACGTCCTTCAAATAAATAGATTTCCAGTATTTCAGCATTATAATTGTTAATCGGAACAAAACGTTCTTTGTAGTTTTTTCCTTTTCGTACATATACAAGTTCCTTATCAAACAAAATATCTTTGATGTTAAGTTGTACTGCTTCGTTTACACGTAACCCCAAACTATACAATGCTACTAACATCGCTTTGTCTCTATATCGTAGATGTTGATACGGATGTGCTATTTCTGTAGCTTCAAATAATGCTTTTATTTCTGAAGTAGTTAGTACATTCACTGCTTTTATCGTTTCTTTTTCCTCAGACCGTAGATGTACTGGTATTGGTTTTGCTCCATGTTTTTTAAGAAATTCATTGAACTTGCGAAGTGCTTGTTGATGCTGATTCAAACTTGCTTTGCTCAATCCTCCAGCCTGTAATCTATTAGGTCGTTCTTTTAAATGTTCGTAGTATGATTTTATAGTATTTACAGTAGCTAGAGATATATTATGAAGTTCATTACATTCTAAATAATAAAAGAACTCTTGTAAGTATCTTGGATAGTTATCTAGGGTGCTTTGACTATATCCTAATATATCTAACCATTCACTAAAAGAGCGTAATAGCACTATAAAGTGCTGTTTACGCAAAACTAATTTTTTCATTATCGGTTATGGTTTTTTGGAGTAGCGTGAACCACTTATGTTAATTTGTTGTTTTTCAGCGTTTTAATTAGTCCATTTTAACAGTGGACTATTAATGAACTTTTGGACTACTTATCTCTAATACTGTCAATTACCTGTTGTAGTATGCTCTGAATCTCTTGGTTTGTTTGTTTATAATCATCGTAATTCACTACTTCATACACAAAACCTTTTCGTTTATCTCCTTTGGTTTTCTGTATTAAATCTACTTGCTGTAACTGTGTCATATATCGCTTCTGATTACTTGGATTCATGCGTAAAGCTCTGCGCATTTCAGCATTGGTAAAGGTGCTTTGCTCGTTATTTTCTAAATAAGCTTTTAAATCCTCAAAGAAACGTCGGCAAGCTCCGTTTAATACATCACTTTTTCTAAGTAATACCTCTGTAATGAGTTCGTTTGCTTCTTGTATATCTTCGATTGTAGTTTCTATATATTCTTCTCCTGTTTCTTTATCGTATTGCTTTTCTCTTTGATACTGTTTATAAAATGTAATCGCTTCTATAAACTGTAAATAGTGAGCATTAGTTCTACGTGGTTTAAATACACTAGAAGGGAGGGATAAGGATAACGCATAAGGATTGACCACTTTGATAGGTTGTAATACACGTTGCGTATTCTGCAATAATCGTACAGCTTCTAACTGCTCATGGTCATTTACCTGTCCTGCGGATAGCATACGCTGATAATTCATAATACGCTCATCCTGTGCAGAGCTTTCATCTATATAAATAAGAAAACTTCGATTGCTATTATCTTCATAGATACTTTCTCTTGTAGTACATCCGCCAACACTTACAGGACCTTCCACAGTTAGGTGGATGGTCTTTGTCGTTCCTTGTCGGTCTTTATGTACTACCGTTTTGGTAATCTTCTTTTTACTCTGTAATTCTCTAAGTGGATAGAGTACCGATTCTGCTCCGTCTAAATCTTCAATGAGAATCAGCTTATTTTGTAGTTCTGTTCGATTGAAATAATAAAAGGCATTTGCTGATAATACAGTAATCTCAACTTTATCTTCCTCGGGTATGAGTTCTGCTACTTTGGATTGAAGATGAGTTTTCCCTGCTCCTGAACTTCCTAAGCTAATACAGTGTAATGGATTGTTAGTTTTTCTGCTGGTAAAAATGAGATACATTAGCAGGCGATTATTGACTTCGCCAATCACACCGCTCTGGCCAATGTACTCATTTGTCCTCTTTAGCAATTCTCCCGAACGTAAAAAATCAATGGCTTCTTTTTCCTCACTAGCATTTAATTGTTTTATAACAGGTTTTCCTTCTTGTGCTTCTTTATCCAGTAGCACAAAACGGTAATTTTCTAATTCTTTGGTGAGTTCTTGTAAGGCTCTACGAGTAACGCTTGTACCTATTTCCAGTCGTTCCGCTACACGTCTGACAAACTTTTCTACTTGGGTATCATTATACAAGTCAATCGAATGACGTAATACATTGGTGTCATTTATTTTTTGGACACTCATAGTTACCCGCATACTGTCAAGTTTGCTCATTTTTAGACCTCCTAGTACATGTATCTTTAAAAATTTTGATTCAAACACATAATTGTTCGGATTAGATGTATTTAATGCGTTCATAGAATTTAATTTAAACCTTATACGACCAAAATTAATTTTTATAATTGATTTAAACAAACTTTAAACGCTTTTTATTTTACGTGTACGGTTCACTAATAAAAACCAATAAAACACGATTAACTAAGGTTTATATAGCATTATCATGTATGTACTGGTCAACTGAAATACTGTGATTAGATTTTTTTTAGTCGAGTAAGGTTCATATATTTGTTGAAATTGTGTTATTAGAACCAATAGTAACAAGTAAAGCTCAAAATTTATGCTTTCATTCGGACAACGAATCGCTGTTTTAAGGAAAAACAAAAAAATGTCGCAAACAGATTTAGCGAATAAGGTTAATTCTTCGGTAAGTGTCATTTCTCGCTATGAACTCGATAAAATGATACCTTCAATAGAGAGTGCTAAGAAACTCGCTAAAGAACTCGATACCACTGTAGGATATTTACTAGGAGAAAATGAGGATAATAAGCTGAAACAGGACCCTGAAATGCTAAAGCGTTTCGAGGATATTATGGCTTTTGATGATGAGGATAGGAAGTACATTCTGTATACCTTAGATGCTCTAATTAAAAATGTGAAGTTAAAGTCAATTACTTAATCAAAACCCAAAAACAATTTATGGATATTTTAAAATTAATTGGAATAACACTAATGGGTATCTATACTTTCATAAAATTATATACCAACTTTTTAGGAGATGATGAGAAATACGCAAAGTTCCAAAAAGCTAACAAAAGGTTTGGACTAATACTAACTGGAATATTTAATAAAATTCTTAAGCCAATATTTACACATCCTTTAACAAACGAACTGTTTTTAGTATTAAATAGAAGTTTAGGAGGGTTAATTTTTCTACTAGGTATTCTTTACAGTTGTATGGCTTACAGTAAATATCATAATTGGTATATTTCATTCGCTGTAATGTTTGCATTATGGGGATCAGCTATTAATATTCTTTACAGAGGAAAGCAAGTTTATAATGTTTTTGATTCAGCAATGAAAAAGCTAAATTAAATATTGGTTACACCAATAATCTTTCCTTTTCCAACATAACAATTCTCTTCTAAATCTATTATCTTAAATCTTCGATTGGAGATTAAGAAGTCTAATTCATTTGGAAAATTATTACTTTTAAAATACACTAATTTTTCTGTTTTTGCTGATAGTGTTTTTTGAGTTGGTTTCGGTAACTTTAAAATACCATCAATTTTTACAGCTTCAAAACCTTTAGTTTTATATAAATCTAATTCGTATACCATACCATTTTTCAACTTATGATTATGGTATAATTGAATTTTGATTTCTATTAAAGAATTAAACTTTTCCAAATTTTAAGAGTCTTTTTGATGTTTAGTTGAAATACAGCCTTCTTCATACTCGAAAGTATCTAATAATTCACCTTTTATAAGAAAATTCTCTACTGTTGAGTAGTTTATTATTTTAGGAATGTTAACTGATATCAGCCTTTCAATGTTACTACCTTCATAGTCACAACCTAGCTTAATCAAATCATCAATAATTTCTTCTTTCAAATCCAAATCTTCTTCATTTATAAGTATTCTTATTGTACTATTTCCTGATTCTTCATATAAGCTATCAACAGATAAAATTCCATCTATTAAATTTGCCTTTATTAAATCATTAAAAGCATATTCTTTTACATAGAATGGGATATTTTCAACCTTATATATATTTTCCTTTATATGAGTTGCCCAAAGGCTTTCCACACCTATTTCATCTAAAATTTTGTAATTAAATAGTACTTTTCTCATAAACGATTTTAATAATTTAATAAAAGCCACGCTATTTTTATAATAACGTGGCTTGTAATATTTTCACAAATAACACGGATTACACTTCGTTAAATCCGCACCATCTGGCTTACCTATTCTCCAATATTTCCTACATCAAAACCATCATATAAACTAACATTCATTTCTTCTGCTATTTTATATAAATATTGATTTCTTTCATTTAAAGAATCTATAGTATGATGTTCTATTTTCTCTAGATGTAAATAATACTCTTGTGGATCTTTTTTATTTAGTTTTTCTGCCTCAAAAAACTCCACAAATCTATAATTATCTTTTTCTAATTTTTCTGAAAGTTCTTTTAATTTCTCTGTGTCTTTATCAAGAAAAAAATAACCCCAAAGTAATTCTGCTTCAGTATTAAAATCTTCCTTAGACTTTAAATCATTAAAAAATTCTATTATGGTTTCTTTTGTAATCATATTGTTTTAATTATCCTCTGGTTTTGGTCTTTTTTGACCTTCAGGAGTAGTTCCTGTTTTTTTATAATGTTGGTTTACTTCCTTTTGTTCCCAGTTTAAAATATTTTGTCGACCTTGTACATTTTTAACTTTTACTGTCGCTTTATATTTATCTCCTCCTTTTTTGTTTAGTTTATTAACTTGACTATTTGCTCTGCGTGAAGTTCCATTTTTATTTAATGCACCTCCACTAACACCAACTTTATGCCTTGTACCTTTTGTTTCATTAGTTATTTCATAACCATGCTGAGGCTTGGTGCTAGACTTTGAGTTTCCATTAACTTTACCTTTTACTTTTCTAACTAAAGCTAAAGCTACAATACTTTCCGCATCCTGAATATTTCCCTCACCACTCGTTACTCGGTCTGCCATTTCTTCCATTCCTCTAACACCTTCAACAGTCATTTCTGTTAGTGTCTTTCCTTGCATACCCTCATTCCAAGAAGTAGCTATACCATTCCAAATATTACCCGCTACGTTAGCTACAAAACTACCTACACCGCCGCCTTCACTTCGTTCAACCGTCGGTAATACAACATTATGCAAACCGAAAGTTAATACAGGCTTTCCACCGCCCTTAAAATTAAACATTTCTGTTGAATTTATAGGGTATAATTCCAATCCTTCTAACTCAATTCCCATTCCTAGTTTATTTTCTTGGAAAGCAAAAGTTGAGTTATACATATAATCTTCTGCCAGTGGGTCTACTTGCCAAAAACGTAATGTTGCAGGATCACTTACACGGTATCTCCATTCATGAGTATTTAAGCCTAAATCTTCTGTAAATTCTTGTTTTTGATATGTTTTAAGGTTATTCTTAACTCCCCTTAAAACGGTATTATACCCTTTGTGTTCCAGTCCCCCAGGGTAATAATTTTGTTCTCTTCTAATTTCACTTTGAGAAATAACACCATCATTATTATCATCCGCATAAGACAACCTTGTATTTCCCCAAAAATCAGTATACCTGTAGACATACTTCCAAGAACTTCCATTGGGTTCTAAATACCCTTCTGGCTGAGTGATTTGTTTTAAGGTATTATTTTCATAAACATATTCCCCATTATAATCTGTTGTTGTGATAGATCCGTTATCATTGGTGATTTTTCTAATCTTTGTTCCATCAGCAGTATAGGTATAGTTTATTTTTTTAGTATTGGAATTATTAAACTTAATTTCCGTAGGCATATTCAAGTGATTATATAACACACTTGTAACTCCTTTATTTAAGTCTTTTATTTGATTTCCATTCGCATCAAAACTAAAATCATTCCCAGAATTTGCACCATCTTTAAAGCCATAGGTTTTATTTCCTGTATCGGTAACTTTTAATAATTTATTTCCACTATCATAAGTGTATATTAAATTATCCATTGTTCCGAAGCTGGTTGCTCCTGTATTCAGATGACCTTTTCGTTGTAAGGTTAAAATATTACCCATTTTATCATAAGTAACATTTTGTAGGTTGTATCGCCCTGTGTTGTCGATTGCTGCTGTGATTCGGTTCAGTGCATCGTAGGTGTAGGTATACGTCTTTCTACTGTTGTCAACATTCTGTGTTTGCCAACTTGTTTGAGAAATATTACCATTATATAAACGTTTGCCTACTTCCACATCTGTATCGTTGTATCTTATCGTAAAGTTAAATAAATCATTGTCATTTGAAGTGTCTTCATTTATATTTTTTAACCAACCTCTTACATTATACGCATAATCTACCTTTTGTAATCCTTTACTATTATCTACAATCTTAAAATCTTTGATTTTTGCACCATTAGTATGCATAGAAATATCTCCTAGTAGACTTCCTGATGATTTTGTCTCTGAGACATAAAATGTTATATTATTCTTTTTATAATAGATCATATCACCAATACGTTCTACACGAAATACATCTCCTGGAACATAAGTATTTCTAAATCCTTTTCCAATTCCTGACTCATAAATATATACACGATTCGAATGTCTTACGTATATCGCAAAGTCTATAGAAACAAAAGAAGCATTAGTATTATCTGAAGATAATCCTACCATATAATACTTATCCTTTGCATTTGTTGCTATAAACTCAACGTATCCATCTCCATTAATAGTTCCTTGCGTAGCCAAACCATGCGACCAACCTACACCTCCTGTCTTTGTAATTTCATTATTAGAAATACTTATTCCGCTTGTGATGTCTTTATAGCCTGCTCTAGTTCCGTTTCCTAAAACTTTACTTGCTAGTTGTCCTAAATCATCATAATTGTTCTTTACAATACGCTCTGATACTTGTTTGTTAATTTCTTGATTTTGGGTTAACAGCCTATCCATATGATCATATTCAAAACGATCAACTGTTGTAATAGGATCTTTTCCAGTTTTTGTATGCGTAGTTTTTGTTTCTAAGACTTTTCCTGTAAGTT
>JAHDDQ010000066.1:0-7672 GCA_020629275.1 Tenacibaculum sp.
TGCGGTCTTTTGAAGATTGGAGCCTTGAAAAAGTTCCATCGTAATCGAAGCCCTATTTCTGTAAAAGTAAAACCAGAGGCCGTAGCAGAGGCTAAATTCGTATATTGATTAAATATATTTGCTATAAATCTATCTGAAAATTTGTATCCCAACTTAGATTGTACTCTATACGTAAGTTGCTTACTTTCGTTAGTGATAAACTGATAACCAATAGCCCCACTAAGATCGTAAAACCATTGTTTTTTCTGTACAGAACTCTCATCCTTTGTAAGTTGTAAGAATAATTCTGCGCTGTTAAATATGTCAGGACTAAAGTAGATTGTTGGAACTTGATTTTTAAAAGAAATAAACTGATAATTTAATCCAGTTTTCAGTGAAGGTTTTTCTAAGATAGAATAGTAAAGAGAAGAGAAAAGAAGTTTTCTAGTATTTCCATCACTCTGTGTAGTAAAAAAATACTGACCAAACCAACCCAAATTAATATTTGAATTAATACTATAACTAACAAAGTAGTCGTTTCCAATAATTTGTCGACCTAGTAATTCGGCATTAAAATTCTCTAATTTTCGCTGGAATCCAAGTACTAAATTTTGTTTAACATATGGTTTTAGTTTTAGTCGGAATGCGCCTAGAAATTGCTGATAATCATTTAATGTAGCGTTTACATTTTGATAAACAATATTAGTTTCTAGTGCGATGTTTGAAAATAACTGATAAGTAATTCCTAAGCTTAAAGACGTTGCAATTGCTGAGTTTTGAGTTGTTTTATTGTCAGTTTTCCGATACTCAAAACTAGGATTTATGCTAAGCCTTGTATTAATTGGAAGAGAAATCTTAGTGTTGGAAGTTATTGCTGTATTATCACCATTATCAAAAGAATAATTGACGATCTCTTCTGCAAACGGAGTGAATTTTTGATCTAGTTTCTTTAATAAGCTAACTGCATCTTTCTGGTTTGGAAAAACCCTAAGAGTTTTTTCTGTGGCTCTGTAAGAATCTTTAAAGGCATCATTAGCAAAGTACGCATTTGCAATACCCAAGTTTCCGTCAAAAGAATTAGGGGAAGATTTCAGAATAGAGTTATAGAATTTAACGCTTTTTTTGTAATTACCCTTATACATATTTAATGTAGCACCTAAAGCAGTAATCCAGTCTGCTGATGTATTGTTTTCTTGTAATTTTTTAATTTCTTTTTCAGCCTGTTTGTATTTCTTATTCCATATCAGTGCTTGAATATACCTTTCGGTAGTTTCTTTTTTCAATATTTTATCATCGATAGCAGTACTTAATCTATCCATTGCGTTTTTAGATAATTTTAAAGCCTTTTTATCATCATTTTGTAAATGCGAAACTAGTGTTAATCCATTTAAAGATAGTATACTATCCTTATTGGTAGTGTTTAAATTTTTATATGTTTTCTCTGCCATATCAAACTCTTTCATTAAAATATAGATATTGGCTTTTGACACTAAAGTTTCACTATCATTCTTGAAATTTTTTAGATTTTGATCAAGTAAAAGTATAGCCTTTTTATATTCTTCTTGTTGCTGTAATTTATAGGCATACCCTAATCGGATGTATTTTTTGGAAAGTAAAGCATTTTTATTACCATTTGAGAGCATTAGAGCTTTATCAATAAATACTAAAGCTTCTTCATACTCTTTTAAATTGGATAATGTATTAGCATACCCTAATGTTGCAGGAAAACTATTATCATTTTTGGTGATTAGTTTTTTATAATATGTTTTGGCTTCGTTATACTGTTTGTTCCAAAGTAAAGATTCAGCATAGTTCAATTGAATTTCAAAGTCATTTGGATATTTTTTAAGAAGATTTGTGAAAATTGTGGTGGCTTTTATAGGATTACCACTTAAACCCAAAGCTCTACCATAACATAGTTTAGCTGTTTTATTATTTGGATATTCGTTTAATGTATTTTCAAAAAAAAGTTTTGCTTCTTTGAAACTTCCATTTTCAAGCAGTTTAAATCCTTTATTCATATTAATCTGTGCTGAAAGTGTACTAATAGCAAGAAAAATAAAAAACAGTAACGATTGATATTTCATAAAACTCGGGGGTGTCTCTTTATATAACATGCTTAAATATAATTCATATTAAGCAAATAAATTCAAATGAATTTAGAAAAAAAACTATTGATAAGTTGATCATATTTTCCTAAATTACAGAAACAAAAATAAAAAAATTGAGTTTTTTAAAGATTAAGAAAATAAACCAAGAACAAATATTTATGATCAGCGCATTGCTAGTCAATGCAGGGAATTACTTATATAACTTAATTGTTGGAAGGATTTTAGGTCCTAACGGTTTTGCAGATGCGGCGATTCTCATAACGTTTTTATTAGTATTATCTTTTATGGCTATGACTTTTCAGTTGGTTACAGCTAAATATACAGTATTATTTTCAGCATCAGTAATTGGTAATTTTATAAAGTATATTATCAAAAGAGCTTTATTGATTAGTGTTTTTATAGGAATACTAATTGTCATATATTCAAAAAAGTTACAAATAATATTCAATACAAATACCCATGAGATGTTTGTAGTTTTTGGAATAGGAGTACCCGTATACTTTTTAATGAGTATAAATAGGGGAGTTTATCAAGGGAAAAAACAATTTGTTAAATTGTCAATTACTTATCAAGGGGAGATGTTAAGCCGTTTAATGATAACATTATTGCTATTATATTTTATAAATATTCAATCATCAATATTAATAGCCATCGGTATAATTATTTCTTTAGCATTTAGCATGTTTCCATTTAGTCTTACTAAATTTTTAATGGTTAAAGATGAAGTTATAAGTGAGCATCAAAAAAAAATAATTTTCAAGTTTTTAGTATTAACCGCGTTCTATGAATGTACTCAAATTATTATCAATAACAGTGATATTTTACTGGTGAAACATTATTTTGACAACTATCAAGCAGGTTTATATGCTTCTTTAGCGTTAATTGGAAGAGTCGTCTATTTTATTGCGTGGATGTTTGTGATGTTATTATTACCTGCAGTAGTAAATAAAGAAAAAGAAGGATTACCTCATGGATTTATTTTATTAAAATATGTAGGATATATTACATTACTATCGATAACGATTGTTTTAGGTAGTTATTTGTTTCCTGAATTTGTTGTTACTATACTATTTGGTAATGAGTATATTGAAATAGCTCCTCTTTTATGGAAGTACGCACTAGCAACTTCAATTTTTGCTATTTCGAATGTATTTGCATACTACTTTTTATCCATTGATAAATATGTACCAGTTGTTATAACAGGAGTATTAGGTATAGCTCAAGTTTTACTAATTATTTTCTTTCATGACTCGTTATATGAAGTTGTTTTTGTACAAATTGTAGCCATGTCAATCCTTTTAATAGTGCAAATTATATTTTTCTATATAAACTCAATCTATCATCATAATACAATTAACGATTAATAAATATGTTTAAACGATACTAATAATCATTCTATCGTAATTGTATTAATTTTTATAATTTATAATCGACATTCAAATAAGAGTATAATTAAAATAATTTATCATGAAACTAGCTATTGTTACGGCATTCCCCCCAAGTAAAGTAACGTTAAATGAATATGGATATCATTTAGTGAAGCAATTTAGGTTAAAGAAAAAAATAAGTGAAATCATCCTATTAACAGATCATGCAGTAGAGGAGCAGCATCTTAAATTTGAAGAAGATGGTTGTAAAATTACAATTAAAAATTGCTGGAAATTCAATAGTTATAAGAACATAATAACATTAAATAATGCATTAAACGAAACAAAGCCGGATGCTGTGTTATTTAATTTACAATTTTTAAAATTTGGTGATAAAAAAATACCAGCAGCCCTAGGACTATTGTTACCACTTATATGTAAACTAAAGAAGTTACCAACAATAGTTCTGTTACACAATATACTTGAACAGGTAGATTTAAATAGTGCCGGTTTTACAAATAATAAGTTACTACAAAAAGCATACGGTTTAATAGGGTCAACATTAACAAGATGTTTATTATCTGCAGATTATGTAGCAGTAACTATACAGAAATTTGTAAATACACTTAAGCATAAATATAACACGAAAAAAGTAGTGCTGATACCTCATGGAACTTTTGAAATGCCGCCAAAACCTGATTTTACATTGCCAAAAGGAGCTAAACAAATAATGGCATTTGGTAAATTTGGAACTTATAAAAAAGTTGAAGTAATGATTGAAGCAGTAGAGAAAGTTAGAGAAATGACTGATGAAAACTTGGAGATAGTTATCGCAGGAACGGACAGCCCTAATACACCAGGATATTTAGACGAAATGAAAGAGAAATATTCAAATGTGGAAGGACTAATATTTACAGGTTATGTAGAAGAGGAAGATGTGCCAATTATATTTGGAGAAAGCACGGTAGTTGTTTTTCCTTACACATCAACAACGGGTAGCTCTGGTGTTTTACATCAAGCAGGAAGCTACGGTAAGGCTGTGATCATGCCCAACTTAGGAGATCTTACAGATCTAATTCAAGACGAAGGTTACAGAGGTGCTTTCTTTGAAGCTGACGATGTTATTTCTTTAGCAGGAGCAATAAAAGAAGTTGTAACTAATGATGCTTATAGATTAGAATTAGCAAAAGCAAATTATAAAGCTGCATCATCGTTACCAATGTCTGAAATAGCTGATATGTACTTACAATATTTTGAAGAAATAATTCAAAAGAAGCTAGTTCGTATAACTGACTAATTAGTTGTTAGCAGAAATAAAGTGGAAGGAAGGTTTTTTCTTTCCATTTTTATCAATAAATCCAAAGTGCTTTTGTTTGTTTCTCCTCCATGGTGCTTTACCAGCAACTGAAGAAGGTATTTTCTTAAAGTCATATAATGTCCAAGATAAATGTGAAACATTATGTTTTAAGAAGTAACCTTGCATTTTTTTATGATACTCAGCTTGTGTTTTTTTTGAATATCCCATGAACAAATTCCAAACACTTCTATATGAAGATACACCAAATTCTTCAACAACTAAAGGTTTATTAGGTATTACTGATTTCAGTTTTAAGTATTCATTTTCAAAATTAGTATTGAAATGGTGAAAAGAAATTATATCTACTAATTTATGTAAATTTTCAGCAGCTATTGGATTAGACCAACCAATGGTAACTAGATGATTATTGTCGTGTTTTCGAATTTCTTTAGCAGTATACTCCAGCCACTTTAAAACATTATTTTTACCTCTATTTTTAAAATCTAAATCTGGTTCATTTTTAATATCCCAAGCAATAATTGTTTGATCATCTTTGAAATGAGAAACAATCTGTTCAGCATGTCTGTGAGTTAATGTCCAATCTTGAACAGCATAATTACCATAAAAATCAAATAAAGTTACAATCACTTTCAATCCATTTTTTTTAGCAAGTTCAATCACTTGTTCTAATTTCTTTAATTTATCCTTTTTAACAGATGCTTTACCAAAATCTTCATATTGAACAAAGGTTCGAATGGTGTTTAGTTTTAGGCTTGCCAGTAATTTAAAATCTTGATCGATAATTTTAGGATCAAAATGTTCGCCAAACATATCCCAAGGTGTTTTTTGTGGATAGTAATTTATTCCTTTAATAATGAATTTTTTACCATTTAATAGAATTGAATCATTTTTAATGGAAGCAAAAGAACTTTTTTTATTTTTAAAATATGGTCTACCAGAGGCTTCTTTTACCAAGTGTCTTATTCTCCAAAACCCATCTTCTAGTAACATCATTACTTTGTAGGTAGAGTATTCATCAGTTTCAAAAAGAACATTATTATTTTTAAAAATACGCTTATGTTCTTGCACATTTTCATCTGTAAAAACTACGAGCTGACCATCTGCACTATAAAAATTAAGCTTTGGATTATGAAATAATGTTGTAGACTCAACAGAAATATTACGCTGTTTATTATAAGTTATTGTTTTTGTTAAATTGCTTTGAACACTATCTGTATAATAATCTTTTATACCATAACTACTATTTTGTTGGTAAGCGATATTTCTTACATGCCAAGCATTTAAATAATCCTTTTGGAGTTCTTTGAGCGTTTGCTCTTCCATTGGCCTTCCAGGATTTTCAACAGAACTCCATTGTATTTTTGGCAAATAAACATCCTCATTTTCTACAGCTAAATGTAGTATTGAAGTTCTATCTGCACCTGTGTTTAAATAGCCTAAAGCTAGACTAATTCCAGCTATTGAAAAAATACATAAAAAGATAAAAGCTAAAATTAAAAGTACGTTATGTTGTTTTTTTTGAGTCATATTAATCCTGTAAAATTATTTTGGGGTATAATTTTGTAGTACCACCAGTGTCAATACGAAATGAGTAACTACCGTTTGGGTAGAAGTTATTTCGTAAATTGAAGCTAGCGAGTCCTTCTGTTGTTAAAACTTCTTTGGTTTCTAGAAGTTTATCTTCTTTAAAAATTGAAAGACGAACAAGGAATCCATTAGGTATAAGTTGGTTCATAAAACTTTTTAACGGTCCAACAGTTATTTTTCTATTGTTTTCAGAAGTATGAATAGTAAAGTTGTTGAATAATTGCTTAAAAGTTAGTGTGATAGGGTTACTTTCTGCTATGCCAGTTATGTATGCACTTACCTTCCATTCACTTTGTTTATCCGGATGAATCATTCTTGCTTCAGCAATACCATTAATTGTATTTCCAGAAATATTGAGATAAGTATTATTGGAGGTTTCGATGCTAAAATTAACATGTGTACCATCGCTTACTTTATTTCCATAACGATCTTTAATAACCGATGTATAGAATGTTGTTATTTGATTACCATCGGCATACTCGTGAAATTGTGAGTTGAAAATGGAAAAGTTAGTCGCGTTATTAGGAAAAACTTCTGCGGTAATTTCTTTTGAAGAGACTGAGTTGCAAATGGAATTTGTAAGAATTCTACCAGATTTTGAATAAGAAAAAATATTTTCCCAAGCAATCAAATAGTCGATTTTGTGCGTATTAGAAACTACTAGTTTTTGAAATTGATGATTAATGGTAACCGGAGTATTTTTTATTATAGGGTTATCATATCCATCGGTAGGACAAACAACAAGCATCGCAAAATCTTCTCCTCCAGCAATAATACTAGGAGGACCAAAATAAGATTCCATGTTTGTTTTTTTTACAGAAGGAACCATATTTATTTCTCCTGACTTAACTTTAGTGTTTTTTAGTACAAGTTGCCATGTTATTATCCCTGATTTATTATAAATATGTTCGGGTAATTTAAAAGAAATAGTATCATCTTTTTTTTCAGGATTAATAATTACAGTGGAGTATGAATTAGAACATACTAAAAATAGTTCCTCATCATTGTGTGTAAAGTCAAGTTGAATAGGGATACCCGCAACATACTCAGTATTCAGTTTATTTATAAGCTCAGGCGTTTGAATTCCTTTTTCATTCACATCTGAAAATAAGAATATCAGAGCGGAAATTAAATAAGAGATTATATGTGTACTTTTTAAATGCATTATTTTGGATTACCAATATAATTATTAAGTTCTATTTTAATATAATCATAACCGTTTCCTTTTACTTTTAAAAGTCCCTTTTTTATATGGTTTATATTCCTTTTAGAAACAAATTTTTGTGCAATATCTTTATTTGGTAAACCAT
>JAHDDQ010000066.1:7682-18450 GCA_020629275.1 Tenacibaculum sp.
ATTTTTATATCAAACCATTAACAAATCAAAAATCTAAACCATCATAAATGATTTCAAGTTGTTTTAGCGGGTCTAAAGCAATAGTAAAATTTTGTTTACGTTGTTGTCTAACCCCTTCTTTCAAGAATAAACTATCTACCCATAACAATTCTTTTTCACTTGAATAATATGAAACTAACAACTGACTGATAGTAACTTCTTCAATTCCTGTATTAAAAATTGTTCCTTTTACTTTGGATTTATTAATGTCTACATGATCTATTCCTACCTTCTTATACAAATCAGAATTGGCAACATTTCCCTCGCAATGAAGATTGAATAGAGTTGGAGGTTTTTTAAAATCTGTTGGTGTAAATTCATCTGGGTTGAATATTTTTGGAATAGCATCTTTAATTTTTGACCAAGCAATACCCTCAAATTCAATTCTAAAATTAGAAGTTTCTTTAGGCATTAATTTATGCTTCATATGATATTTAGCATTATAGGAAGCTAATTTGCCATTGTCGCTATCATAAAGCGCAGCTTTTAAAGCAACATCGGCAGGAACATTATCTATATTTTGGATAGTTCCAATTACAGCATAACTTTTCCCATGCTTAATTAATTTAGCGTTTAACACTTCTAAAACAGGCTGTTTTAATACATCTTCATGTAAAGTTTGTTGTGTCGTGATTTTTCTTCTACCATGATTAAAATAAGAAGTTTTATTGGTTATCATGAGCTGATCTGGAGGTAAATCAGGATTAGGCTTAGGAATTTTTAAAAACCATTTAGTACCTTCTTTTATCAATTCAAAAAAGTATTTTTTCTCTACTCGCTCCAAAGGGGTTACCCAATTGGTAATTACGTCAGCCTTTGCGTTTTTATCGGTTTGTTCTTTAATGTTAACTTCAATGTTATCTAACTTAGCATACGAACTTAGTAGACCGTCATTTACAGCTATTTCAAGCATATACTGATCTAGCTTAATTTTACTACTAGGGTCTATATAAGAATGAGCTTCTTCGAAACGTTTAAAATCTAATGCATCAAAGTATGATTTAACTGTGCTCTTAGCTGTTATTTGTGTCTTATTTTCTATATATAAATTATAAAAGCATATCCCTATTATTATGAATATGAACAATCCCCAAACCATAGAAAAGTATAAAATCAATTCAGGGAATTTTTTCTTGTAACGGATTTTAAAATTAATGTAAGCAGATTTTTTTTGCGAACCAATTTTTAAAACTCTGAAAGCTATAGTTTGAAGATTAATAACAAAGAATGTCAACAGTACGGTTACTATTGGAACAACTCCCCACATTATTTTTTGAAATTTAGGTACATCATCCTTAGGTAAAATGGTAGACAAAGGAGGTACACCAAGTCGTTCCCAAACCATAATACCATTTTCTAGTTGTTGAAGTCTTTGCCAACCAGTAAAGTATAGTATAGGATCATAAAATTTATCGTTAGAAAAAATATATTTTAAATTGTATTTTTCGGGGATTGTTAAAAATTGTTGTAAAGAGCCAAGACCTTCTATTCCTCTAAATTTAGAGTTTTCAAGTCGTTCAATTGCTCTCGTAGTTAATTCTGGAAGTCTCCTTGCAGAGTGATAATTTCCATCTACACTCATTGCCTTAGTCTGCGAAGCTAGCCAAGCTATTTGATCTCCAAATCCTAAGGTTAAATATCGCCACCTATCGTGTTGATCTTGATTTAAAAAGTTTACAATAGGTAGCATTTTTATTTTTTGAGGTTGCGATGGTCGAAAATATCCTAAACAGACAGAGAAAATAGAAATAGATAAAAAAGATAGAGCTAAAAAACCTCCTAAAATTCTATGGTTAATAGCTCCAAATTTTTTTTGGATTAAGTTTTTTAAGTCTGTTTCTACAAACCGATATGTAAATTCTCCAAAAATAGGGAGCGACATTATAGAAGCCCAAAGCGTAAAACGGTCTAAAGTTAAAATATTAAAAGCAGTATCACCTAATAATATCTTCGGTATAGGAGTGGTGCCGCCAGTACCCAGTATTGTTAATATTGTAATTGAGATACCAAAAAACAAATAACGTTTACTGTAGTATCTGTAGAAAATATAAGGAAGTAGTATGAGTAGAATCCCCCACGGAATTAGAAAAAAAACTAGTCCTGAAGAAGTGATTTCTATGAAATTATCTCTAGACCCATGGGGTATAGGTACTTGTGTAATTGGATTTTTCTTAGAGTTAATCCAGTATGGGAGAATACAAACAATGATGATGATTAATGTGATAAGTCCAAAAGAAATCATTCTCTTGAATAACTGCTTAAAAGTGACTAAAAAGACCTTAATACTAATAGTCTTAAAACTTCCTGTTTTTTCATTAGCAGTATCCATTATTACCATTCCAATTAGAGGAAATATGAAAAAAATCATTCCAAAAATAGGAGTTACATGATGAGAGGTAACTGTTACGGAAAGTAAAACAAGAGACCTAAACAAATATTTGTAGCGTCCAGTTTTGAGCCATAAATAAATTTCAGGGAGCGAGTGCATGAGAATGGAAATACCTATAATACTGGGTAATTGACCAAAAACATGTAATGTTTCCGTAAATGAGGAAGAGAATACAGCAAGTAATGCAGCATAACCAGCTACCTTTCTATTAGCGGTCATTAGTAAAGAAAAACGATAAGTACCTGTTATAAATAAAGTTGTAGCAATTATACCTACGGAGAAAAGCCCAAATTTAAGTCCACCAATAAAAGAAAATAAAGCGATAGATTGATGTACTAGTGGAGGATACCCCATTACAGTAAAACCAGTATACCAACTATAATTCCATGGTTCAAACCAACTATTAGCATAGTGATTAGCAAAGAATAAATGAATTAAAGCATCATAAGTATATTCTAATGTGTAAAAAGCACATGTAGTATGGTATACTATTCCTATTAAGATAGCGGCAATAAGATATTTATTAGTCTTTTTATTCAATTAGAGATTTTTTGCTTAAATATACAATAAACAAGAATAGCTTAAAACTGTAATCGTCGATTCAAAAGTACCATTCATCTAAAAAGAGAAACGACTCAATTATTTATTCATAAAATAGCACTATATTACCTGTGGGGAAGGTGACATATAGTATTAATTTTTAAATTTTTAAACTATGAAAATACTTGCCATCGATGATCAAAAATTAATTTTACTCTCTCTTGAGAAAAAATTATCTGATTTAGGATACGATATTGTTACAGCGAATACAGGAAAAGAGGGTATGGCGCTCTATGATAAGTTAAAGCCTGATTTAGTAATAGTAGACATTAACTTACCTAAAATGTCAGGTCTAGACATTATAAAATATATTAAATCATCAGCTATTAGTACTGCAAAAGTGATGGTAATGTCTGGAAATACAGAAGAAGAAACAGTTCTTAAAGGTTTCGATTTGGGAATTGATGATTATATGAAGAAACCAGTAACCTTGAATGAAGTAGTAGCCAGAGTTAAAAAGTTAATAGGCTCTCCAGTAATTCATAGCCCTAGTAAAGATTCTTCTCAGGTTAATGGATTAATTAGAGAAAAATGTATTGGAGTCGTTATTCCTTGTTACAATGAAGAAGATAGGTTGTTGAGTGATGAGTTTACCAACTACGTTTATGCCAATTTAGGTTACCATTTATGCTTTGTCAACGATGGTAGTACTGATGATACATTAAAAGTATTAACTGAGTTGAGCAAAGGAAGAGAAGATTACATTAGTGTTTATAACTGTGAAAAAAATGGAGGTAAGGCAGAAGCAGTAAGACAAGGCGTACTTCATTTAGCTAAAAATTCAGAGTTAGATTATATTGGCTTTTTAGATGCTGATTTATCCACAGACTTTGCAGATTTCGATGATCTAGTAAAAACTATAGAGTCGACTAATTACAAGATTGTAAGTGGTTCAAGAATCACAAGAATGGGAGCGAATATAAATAAAGAATCTACTCGGCAGTTAATCAGTCTAACAATAAACTTTATAATTCAAAAGATTTTAGGAATGAAATTTAAGGACACCCAATGTGGTGCAAAGATTATCGATAGAGAAGTTATTCCAATTCTGTTTACAAATAAATTTATTACAAGATGGTTGTTTGACGTTGAAATGTTTTTAAGGATGAAAAAGTATTATGGAGATAGTGCGAAGAAAATGATTTGCGAACAACCGTTAAAAAGATGGGTTCATGCAGATGGATCAAAATTATCAATGAAAGATTCTCTGAAAATTGTTTTTCAATTAACTAAAATTGCAAGCTACTATAAATAAAAGACTGAAAAAGAGGATTGTATTTGTGGAATAGTTGTATATTGAGCGCTGTAAGTGGGAATATATATCGGGAAATGAAGGTGAACAAGTTGTTTAACCGTAATTTGTCGCGTATGAGAATAATTACTATTGATAATCAAAAGTTAATTTTGATTTCACTTGAAAAAAAATTGTCTGAAATAGGGTATAAAGTTAAAACTGCTCGAACTGCAGAAGAAGGAATTGAACTTATCAATTCTTTTAAGCCCGATTTAGTAACTGTTGATATTAATATGCCTGAAATGTCGGCTATTGATGTTCTTAAGTACATTAAAGAGTCTTCTATCGAAACTAAAGTCATAGTCATGTCAGGTAAGACAGATGAAGACATTATACTCGAGCTGTTTGAGTATGGTATAGATGATTATATTCGTAAACCAGCTACACTGAGTGAAGTTGTGGCTAGAGTCAATAAACAAATTGGTATGTGTACCATATCAGATAATTTCAAAACGGAAAACTCTACAAGTATAATCAAAGAGAAGTGTATAGGAGTTGTGATACCTTGTTACAATGAAGAGGATAGACTATTAAGTGAAGAATTCTCTGACTTTGTTCGTAAAAATTTAGGCTACCATTTGTGTTTTGTAAATGATGGAAGTTCAGATAATACTTTAGAAATCTTAAATACATTGAGTATTGGTAAGGAAAGTCATATAAGTGTTCTTAATTGTACTAAAAATCGAGGGAAAGCCGAGGCAGTAAGACAAGGAGTGTTGTACCTTACGAATACATCAGGTCTTGATCTTGATTACATAGGTTTTTTGGATGCAGATTTATCCACTAGTTTAAAAGATTTTGATGATTTAGTAGAAACACTTAATACACATTCATATAGAATAATAAGTGGGTCTAGGATAGAAAGAATAGGAGCAGATATAACAAAACAATCTACGCGACAATTCATAAGCATAATGGTAAATTATGCCATCCAACGAATATTAGGAATGAAATTTAAAGATACGCAATGCGGAGCTAAAGTGATGCATAAAGATGTAGTTCCAATTTTATTTAACGACCAATTCATAACTAGATGGTTATTTGATGTAGAAATGTTTATCAGATTGAAGAGACATTATGGAGAAAAAACAAAAACAATGATATACGAGCAGCCATTAAAAAGATGGATTCATGCTGATGGCTCTAAGCTGTCCATGAAAGACTCTCTGAAGATAGGAGGGCAGTTATTGCGAATAGCAACACACTATAATAAATAAAAAAGGATGGTCTTATTAATAAGACCATCCTTTTTTTATCCAAATTATTTTATTTGTTAATTCAATGTGAATTTTCCTTGTATTTTCGTAGCTGAATTACCCCCTACATATACTTCAAAATCTCCAGCTTCAATTACATAATTACCATCACTATTATAAAAACCTAACTCTTTTTTAGTTAGATTAAAAACGATTTCTTTAGACTCTCCTTTCTTAAGAGCAACCATCTCAAATCCTTTTAATTCTCTTACTGGTCTAGTAATACTCCCAACTAAATCTCTAATATATAATTGAGCTACTTCTTTTCCGTCGTAATCTCCAGTATTAGTAATTGTAACAGAAATTTTAATGGTGTCTTCAGTTGAAAAGTTTTCTCCATTATGAACTTTTAAATTGTCATACTTGAAAGTGGTATAACTAAGTCCATAACCAAAAGGATAAAGAGGCGTATTAGGACTATCTATATAATGTGACCAAAACACATGGGATTCTCTATTAGGTCTACCTGTATTTTTGTAATTATAGTAAATTGGTATTTGTCCTATGTTTCTAGGAAAGGTCATAGGTAATTTTCCGCTAGGATTGTAGTCTCCATATAAAACTTGGGCAATTGCATTTCCTGTTTGGCTTCCAAGTTGCCAACCTTCAACAATTGCAGGAATATTTTTATCTGCCCATTCAATAGTTAATGGTCTTCCGTTAGTAAGTACTAAAACAATATTTTTATTCGCATTATAAACCGATTCCAATAATTTTTGTTGTAAGCCAGGTAATCCAATTTCTGTTCTGCTTCTACCTTCTCCACTTTGAAAACTGTGTTCACCTAAAACCATTACGATAACATCAGCGCTTTTAGCAGCTTTCACTGCTTCATCAATACCTGATTCATCAGTTGTATTGATATTAATTTCAGAAGTAAAAGAAACAGGGTCTTTTGTAAGTTCTACACCTTTTTTAAATATTAAATTATTTTCAGAATATTTTTTCATTCCTTCTAAAATAGAAACAGCGGTATTATCATCAGAACCTAGTCTCCAACTTCCTAAAGGACTATTTTTGTCATCTGCTAAATCACCTATTAAAACTATTTTCTGACCTTTCTTTTTTAGAGGTAAAATTTTATTCTCATTTTTTAAAAGAACAATCGATTTTTTAGCAACATCTAGTACAGCATCATGATGCTCTTTATTTCCAATATTATTTTTTTCATTTTCTTCATTACAATATTTATAAGGAGCATCAAATAAACCTAACTCAAATTTTACCGTTAGTATTCTTCTAACAGCATCGTCGAGTATAGCTTCTTTAACGATGCCGTTTTTTACTAAGTTAGCTAATTCTTCCACATAAACATAACCTTCCATATCCATATCAGACCCGGCTGTAGCAGCAATCTTAGCTGCCTCTTTTTTGTCCTTTGCATGTCCCCAGCTAATCATTTCATTAATCGATGCCCAATCAGAAACTACAAATCCATCAAATCCCCATTTACCTTTAAGTATATCTCTTTGTAGGAAAGAGCTTCCTGTAACAGGAACTCCGTTAAGTTCATTAAAAGAATTCATAAACGTTTTAACGCCAGCTTCTACAGCTGCCTTAAATGGAGGTAATACCATATTATGTAATGTAGAAGTACCAATATCAACAGTATTATATTCTTTTCCTGCTTCAGAAAACCCGTAAGCAGCGAAATGCTTGGCACAAGCAGCTATTGTTGTATCATCAGATAAATCATTACCTTGAAAACCTTTCACTCTAGCTTTTGCTATTTTACTACCTAAGTAAGGATCTTCTCCAGCACCTTCCATAACTCTTCCCCATCTTGGATCTCTAGAAATATCAACCATTGGAGCAAAAGTCCAATTGATTCCTGAAGCTGCAGCCTCTGTGGCGGCAACTCTTGCAGATTTTTCAATAACCTCTAAATCCCAACTAGCGGCTTCTGCTAAAGGAATTGGAGCTAAAGTTTTATATCCGTGAATAACATCAAAACCTATAATTAAGGGTATTCCTAATCTTGTTTCTTCTACAGCTATTCGTTGGACTTCTTTAACGTTTTCAGTACCTCGGACATTTAGCATTGATCCTACCCAACCTTTACGTAAGTGTTCATATTTGGTTTTTGCAGATCCGTCTTTGGGAGATGGCCCAGTAACATCCCAGAATCCATTATATTGATTCATTTGACCAACTTTTTCTTCAATCGTCATTTTAGATAACAATGAATCAACTTTTTCATTTATTGCTTCTGTTTTTGTATCTATCATTGAGTCGCTTTTTTTATTATTAGAACATCCTAAAAAAGTTAATATAATACTACAGGTAAGTATTGAATTTTTCATTTGATGTTTTATTATTTAGTTCATTTGTTAAAAGTGATGTAAATTTATGATAGATTTATTATACATGTTGTACTCAAATTATCAAATTATGATAGTTTTTTTATTTTTAAAGTTATTTTAGATTATTTTTTTGACTAAAAAGTATCATAATACTTTTTGAATACCATTAAACTCTGTCCTAAATTCGCTAGGTGTACTGTTTTTAATCTTTTTGAACATTCGGTTGAAGTTTGCTAGATTATTAAAACCGCACTTGTAAGCAATTTCACCAACACTTAAATCAGTTTCCAATAATAGTCTGCTAGCGTAACCAACACGTGTATTATTTATATAGGATACAAAAGTCTTGCCTGTCCTTTTTTTTATGAATCTATTGAAAGAAACAGGAGTCATGTTTATGAGCTCGGAGATTTCATCTAATGATATTTTACGCTGAAAGTTGTTCTGAACATATTCATAAACTTTTTTAATTTTCTCGCTATTTTCGAAATCGTTATAATTTGAAAATGAAGTAGATAATAGTTTTTGATTTCGAGATATTGATAAATCGTGTAGTATAGAAACAAACTCGAGAAAATAATCAATACCAGATATTTTAGGTAGATCTAGGATTCTTGAAGTCATTTCTTTAGTAGTTTTTTCAGAAAATAAAATTCCATGGATAGATCTGTTTAACATATCTCTAATTGACTTAAATACTCTCCTAGAAAGAAGCTTTTGGTCTAGTAAGTCGTTGTGAACATGTATAGTAACTTCGTGTATTTCTTTACTTTTACAATTGTGCAATTCCCAGCAATGTGGCAGGTTTGGTCCAACAAGTACAAGCTCATAGTTACTAATTTCACCAATATGATCTCCTATTACCCTTCTTACTCCAGTTCCTTTGTGTATAAAATTAAGTTCATATTCAGGATGAAAATGTAGAGGAAAATCAAAATCATCTTTTACCCTGTAGTACACTAAAAAGCTATCTGAAGGAGATAGTTGTGTAATCTCTCTATGTATGTTTTTGCTCATTTTAAGATTTTTGATGTTCAATTATATTAAAAAATTATTAATAATTGATAAAATTATATTAATGATTTGTTAATAATGGATATATTTTTGTGTAAAACAATTAGTTTTTAGTTAAGAAGATTTTAAAAACTAGTTAATTTGATTTTGAGATAATACTAAATTAACTATTATTTTTTTACTTTTTAAATAAAAAACGAGCAAATTAATTAACAAATATGAAAAAAAATATTTTTAAGTTTCTTTTACTAACCTTAATGTTTACATACTCCTCATTGGTTTATGCACAAGACGTTAAAGGTGTGGTATCTGATACTGGGGGAGTACTACCTGGAGTTAGCGTTATCGTTAAAGGAACTGTTCGGGGAACAGAGACTAATTTCAATGGTGAATATACCATGAAGAATGTAAAACCTAATGATATATTAGTTTTTAGTTTTTTAGGATTCAAGACTAAAGAAATACCAGTTAGAGGTACAAATATTATCAATGTAACTTTAGAAGAAAACGCTGACGTGCTTGACGAAGTCGTTGTAGTTGGTTATGGAACAAAAAAGAAAAGCTTGGTAACTGGGGCTATATCAAGTATTGACAGTAAAGAGATACAAAGTGTCTCTAATCAAAGAGTGGATCAAGTACTTCAAGGACGAACCTCTGGGGTAACTGTTTCCTCTTCTTCTGGATCACCAGGTGCTGGTACTAAAATTAGAATTAGAGGTACAGGGTCTAGTAGCAATTCAGATCCTTTATTTATAGTAGATGGAATGAAAGTTTCTACTATCGATAATATAGCACCATCAGATATTGCCAACATTGAAGTATTAAAAGATGCGGCTTCAGCTGCAATATATGGTACGGAAGGAGCTAATGGTGTAATTATAGTTACCACTAAACAAGGTAAAGAAGGCGGAATGAAGGTAAGCTTTAGTTCTCAATTAGGAATGCAGTTTGTAAATACTAAGATGGAACTTATGAATGCTTCACAGTTTGTTACTTACATGAATGAAGCAGGGCAAAGCTCTGTAGTGGATAATGGTGTAAATACAAACTGGATTGATGAAACATTTGAAAATGCCTTCATGCAACGATATGATTTTAGCCTTTCAGGAGCATATGAAAAAACATCATATTACTTTTCTGCATCAAATACCGATCAAAAAGGAATCATTGGTGGAGACAATTCTGCTTTTAAAAGAAATTCATTCCGATTGAATGTTAAAAGTGAAATAACAGATTGGTTAGAGATTGGAATCAATTCAAATACATCATTTATTAAGAGAACCGGAATAGCAGAAAATAGTGATACAAGAGGTGTTATTCAAAATATGATAATAATAGATCCGCTAACACCAGTAACTTATACAAATGGAGTTCCAGTTGATGTTTTTGACAGATCAGCGGCTAATGGAGTACCAGTATTAAGAGATGAAGATGGTAATGTATACGGATATCCAGCATATTCAACAGGAGAAGTTATAAATCCTGTAGCTTTTGCTAACAATATTCAAGAAAACAGAAATGAAAATGATCAATTTCTAACTACAGCTTATTTGAAATTTAATATTCTAGAAGGATTAAGTTTTACAACAAGATATGGATATGAGCAGAATCAATTTTCAAGTCAAACAAACACGAATGCATATTATGTAGCTTCAGAAGCTTCTAATACACAGTATAATATTAGCAGATCTAAGATTAAATTTAGAAGATGGTTGTGGGAAAATTTTGCTTCTTATGAAAAATCTTTTGATGATCATAATTTTAAAGTATTGGCTGGATATTCTGCAGAAGAAAGTAGAAGACCAACTTATACTACCGAAGGTTATACTTCTGCTGTAGATGATTTTACAGGTTTCAATATAAATAACCCAGG
>JAHDDQ010000067.1 GCA_020629275.1 Tenacibaculum sp.
ATATGGGTGGAAGTATACAAGATTTTTCAGTCGAAGGGCCTAATGTTTATGCGAACGTAAGAGGTTTATATTTCATAGATAGTCAGGATATAAGTATAACTAGTTTTACTACAGATTTTTCATATACTAGGAAACAAATGTTATTTGAAAAGATGACATTGCTAACAGATAATAAAACCAATCTTAAAGGAGATATTAAATTCGATTACAAAAGAGAAGACTTTTCAAAGTTTACAGATAAGGTAAAGCTTACTGCTAATTTTAATAAAAGTGTTTTAGCAGTTAAAGATCTTCATAAATTTTATGGAGAATTAAGAGGAAACGACAAATTATTTTTTACTGGTAAGCTTAATGGAACTTTAAATAATTTTAGTTTAGAAAACTTTAATATGTATTCCAAGAATGGTATGGTGATTCGAGGAGATATGGGATTTGTTAATGCATTGAATAGTAGCAGAGGTTTTGTATTTGATGCAGATATAGTTAAAGTCGTTTCAAATTATAATCAATTGAAAAATACGTTACCTAATGTATTGGGTAAAACATTACCGTCAGATTTTAAGAGAATAGGAAATTTTAATTTGTCTGGATTACTTCGCATTACACCCGATCAAATGGATGCAATACTTAGCGTAGAGTCGCAGGCAGGAACTACAATATCTGATTTACAGCTTACAAATATTGATAATATTGACACGGCAGAGTATAACGGAGAAATTGAATTTGTAAATTTAGATCTAGGCAAGATAACTGAAGACGATAGTTTAGGTAAAATAAGTTTGAAAGCAGATGTTAAGGGTAAAGGATTCGATGTTGAAAATATTAACACAACGATTATTGGGAAAATTTACAATTTAGATTTTAAAGGATATACGTACAAAGATTTAAAGATTAATGGTCAGTTTCAAAATAAAAAATTCGACGGATTTTTAGAATCAAATGATGAAAATTCGAAATTACAGTTTAAAGGGTTAGCTGATTTCTCATCGGAAGTAAATGAGTTTGATTTTACAGCAGATATTGATAAATTAGATTTACAGAAAACTAATTTATTCAAACGCGACAGTATTTCAATATTAACAGGTAAGATAAAACTTGATATAGTGGGAAATACGCTAGACAATATTGTAGGAAAAGCGATATTTAGTAACTTAACTTATAAGAATAATAAAAAGCAATATATTTTTGAGCAATTTGCTGTTAATTCTTCGATTAAAGACAGTATAAAGACTATAGAAGTTAATTCAAAAGATATAGTAGAAGGTAAATTAGAAGGTAAATTTAAGTTTGACGATCTACAACCAATGTTTCAGAATGCATTAGGAAGTGTGTACACTAACTATACTCCAATTCCAATAGATAGTAATCAATTTATAAATTTTGATTTTAGAATTTATAATCAAATAATAGACGTTTTTCTACCTAATATATCTATTGGAAGTAATACAAAAATAAAAGGAAGAATTAACTCTAATAAAAACGCAGTTAAGCTTACTTTTTCTTCTCCTAAACTGGATGTTTATGAAAATGTGATTGACCAAGTTGTGTTGAGAGTTGATAATAAAAATCCGCTATACAATACTCATTTAACGGCAGATAAAGTAGCTACTAAATATTATGATTTAGCCAAATTAAATTTAATAAACAGAACGGCAAATGATACACTATTTTTTAAATCAACTTTTAAAGGAGGAAAGAAACAAGCAGAAGATTTTAGCTTAAACTTTTTTTACACAATAAACCCAGAACATAAATCAGTTGTAGGGTTGCAAAAATCAACCTTCAATCATAATAGTTTTGATTGGATTATCAACCCTAAAGAAGACAATGAAAATAAAGTAACCTTCAACTTAAAGGAAAATGATTTTAATATTAGTCCTTTCGAACTTATTTCAGATGAACAGAAAATTCAATTTCAAGGAACGTTATTAGGTGACGACAATAAAGATTTGAAGGCAAACTTCAAAGATGTGCAATTATCAAGTTTTCTGCCAGAAATTGAAAGTTTAAGCCTTGCAGGATTATTAAATGGTAATGTAGAGTTAAAAGAAGAAGGAGGTATAATTCAACCTTTAGCAGATATAACGATCAACGATGTAATCGTAAACGAATTTTCTCAAGGTACATTAAAAGCAAAGCTCGAAGGTGAGAACTCATTGAACAAGTATAAAGTTGATCTTTCACTTCGTGATTATAAGTTTGATAACGTTAAAATAACAGGAGGATTAGATTTTTCGGATAAAGACCCGAAAATCGATTTAGATGTAAACTTTAAAGAATATGAATTGAATGGGTTTACAGCTTTTGGTGGTGAAGTAATCAGTAATTTACGAGGACGACTATCAGGAAATTTTACAGCAAAAGGACTAGCTAAGAATCCCGATTTTAAAGGAAAGATTCGTTTAGATGATGCAGGATTAACTTTTCCATATCTAAATATAGATTTTGATTTTATAGATAACCCTGAAATTCAACTGATAGATCAAACATTTAGATTGGGGGGTATTGTTTTAAAAGACACAAAATATGATACTAAAGGATATCTAGAAGGAAGCGTAACTCACAAGAATTTTAGCCAATGGTATATGGATTTGGACCTCAATACACCTAATTTATTAGTATTAGACACAAAAGAGGTAGATGACATACCGTATTATGGTAAAGGGTTTATAAGAGGTAAAGCAGATATTTACGGGTTAACCAGTAATTTAAGTATAGAAGTGAATGGAAGAACACAGCCTGGAACTGTATTTGTCATTCCTTTAAATGATGTAACCACAGTAAATAATTACAAATTAATCCGATTTAAAACAGAAGAGAAAGAAGAAGGTAATTTAGGAAATCTAAATTTAGATAGGGTAAAAGGATTAAATTTAAAAATAAATCTAGATGTAACTAAAGATGCCACAGCACAAGTTGTTATAGATAAAGTATCTGGTAGTGATTTGAAAGCAAGCGGTAACGGAAATTTACAAATAGAAATAGATACTCGAGGTAAATTCTTGATGGACGGTAATATTACCATCGATAATGGAGTGTACAATTTTAAATATGGAGGAATAATTAGCAAGCCATTCAACGTACAACGTGGAGGTACTATATCTTGGAATGGAAATCCTTTTGAAGCTCAACTGGATTTAACCGCTATATATAGAACCAAAGCAAATCCAGCACAATTATTAGATAATATAAATTCAACACGTAAGATTCCAATAGATTTATATACAAAAATTACAGGAGGTTTGTTTAATTCAAAGCAAGAATTTGATATTCGTATACCAAATGCAAATTCAACTGTAGCTTCTGAATTAGAATTCAAACTAAATGAAAATGATTTAAATACTAAAATGCAGCACTTTTCATTTTTAATGGCATTTGGAACATTTTATAATGAAGATACCATAGGAAACAGTGCGTCAGCAGGATTAACAGGAACAGCAGCACAAGTAGCCTCAAGTATATTATCAAATCTATTAAACAGTCAAGGCGGGAAATTTCAAGTAGGTGTTGGGTATACGCAAGGAGATAGAACCAATGTAGAGCAACTGCAAAATAATATAGATGATCAAGTAGATGTTTCTGTATCTACACAAATCTCGGATAGAGTTTTAGTAAATGGTCGAGTAGGGGTGCCAGTAGGAGCAAATACTCAAACAAGTATTATTGGTGAAGTTAAAGTAGAGGTACTATTAAATGAACAAGGAACGTTAAGAGGAACGTTTTTCAATAAACCGAACGATGTACAATTTGATATAGATAATGAAGGTTATACCCAAGGACTAGGGCTGTCATATCAAGTTAATTTTAATACCCTCTCTGAGTTAGGAGAAAAATTAGGTTTTAAAAAGAAAAAAAAGGAAAAAGAGAAAAAAGATAGTATTATTGTAAAGAAAAGAGGTTTAATAAACTTCAAAGTAAAACAAGATACTATAAAAACTAAGAATGAGTCGAAAAATTAAAGACTACCTAATAATTGGGCTTAAAGGAGTAGCTATGGGAGCTGCAGATGTAGTTCCTGGTGTTTCAGGAGGCACCATAGCTTTTATTTCAGGAATTTATGAAGAGCTACTACAATCTATTAGTAATATTAACTTAGGCTTATTTAAAACCTTTAAGAACGAAGGGTTTTCAAAAGCATGGAAACAACTCAATGGTAATTTTTTAATATCATTATTTATAGGGATTTTCATTAGTATACTATCGTTAGCAAAGATTATTTCGTGGTTGTTAGAGAGTCATCCTATTTTAGTATGGTCCTTTTTCTTTGGATTAGTGTCAGCTAGTATTATTTATATTGCTAAACAAATTAAAAAATGGCAAGTAATTTCCTTTGTTTTATTGATAATAGCAGCTTTAGTAGCCTATAAAATAACAATTCTACCTCCTTTAGTTTCAGAAAACTCGTCTATGTTATTTTTGTTTTTGGCTGGAGCTATAGCAATATGTGCTATGATTTTACCAGGTATTTCTGGTTCTTTCATTTTGGTATTATTGGGAGCATATAAACCTATATTAGCCGCTGTAAGCGTTAGAGATATTAAAGTGATAATAGTTGTAGGTTTAGGAGCAATCGTAGGATTATTATCTTTTTCAAGACTTTTAAAATGGCTTTTCGCAAATTATAAGAATTTTACACTAGCAGCTTTAACAGGATTTATAATAGGTTCGTTAAATAAGATTTGGCCATGGAAGAAAATATTAACATATAGAACAAATTCTCATGGAGAGCAAGTACCTTTCAATGAACAATCCATAAGTCCTTTTTCATATGAAGGAGATCCACAATTACTCTATGCCACGCTATTAGCAATTTTAGGGTTTAGCGTTATTTTATTGCTTGAGAAATTAGCAAATAAACCAAAGTAGAGTGTAAAACAAATTTCATGTACAAAGAGAGAACTATTCAAAACAAAGTGAATCTTTTCTTTAAAGGATTAGCTATGGGAGGAGCCAATAAAGTTCCTGGTGTCTCTGGAGGTATGGTTGCATTTGTTATGGGGTTTTACGAAGAACTCATTTTTACATTTCAAAGAATTAATGGGAAAGCATTTAAACTACTTTTTAATGGGAGGTTTAAAAGTTTTGTAAAATACACCAATTTTCCGTTTTTAGTTTGGGTAATGTTAGGAAGCATGTGCAGTTATTTTAGTATCTCTTTGGTACTAGATTATTTTCTAAGAAATTATGAATTGTATGTTTGGGCTTGGTTTTTTGGAATGATCCTAGGTTCTATATATTACATATCCAAAGATTTTGGAGAATGGAAATTTAAAAACATACTGTTTTTATGTATTGGAGCAGGCATAGGGTTAGCTATTAGTTTTATGAGCCCTGCGAAAGAAAATGACAATTTATGGTTTGTTTTTTTGTGCGGAATTATAGGTGTTTCTGGAATGACTTTACCAGGCCTATCTGGGTCATTTATATTAATTTTATTAGGAAATTACGTATTACTTTTAGTAGACAGCGTTAATGTTCTAGGGAGCGTAATTATAGATGTTTTTTCTGGAAATTTATCAGTACTCAATGATATAATAAAAATTAGATATTTAAAAATTATAGCTGTATTTACTTTAGGATCAGCATTTGGTTTAGTTTCAATATCGCACGTACTTGGATATGTACTTAAGAAATGGAATCAGCAAGTTACGGCTATCATCATAGGTTTCATTACAGGATCACTCGGAATAGTATGGCCATGGAAAAAAACAATATATAAAACTACAGAATCAGGAATTTACGTATTAGATAAAGTAGGAAATAAAATTATAGAGAATTACGAACGTTTTATTCCCAAAATGGATCAATCAGAAACAGGTTTGGCTATTGGATTTATAGTACTTGGAATTCTTTTAATTTTAATAATAGATTATTATGGAAAAAGAAAAAAATAAAGATTTGTATGGACTTTTAGGTCAGAATATATCATACTCGTTTTCTAGAGGCTATTTTAAAGAAAAATTCAAAAAATTAAATTTAGAGAACTCATCTTATGTAAATTTTGATGTGCAGTCAATACATGAGTTTCCAGATGTTGTAAAAGATAATATTAATGCACTTAAAGGTATGAACGTTACGATACCTTACAAAGAAGAAGTTTTTAAATATTTAGATTTTATAGATAAAGAGGCAGAAACTATTGGAGCTGTAAATACTATAAAAATAACAAAGGGAGGAAAGCTAAAAGGGTATAATACAGACTGTATTGGTTTCGAAAAATCATTACAGCCCCTGCTAAATAAATTCCATAAAAAAGCACTTATTCTCGGAACGGGTGGTGCTTCTAAAGCCATCGCTTACAGCCTTAAAAAATTAGGATTATCATATCAGTTTGTTTCTAGGTCACCTAAAAAAGGGGGCGTTTCATATGAAGAAATTGATAAAGAAATTATTGAACAACACACACTTATTATAAATTCTACACCATTAGGGACCTATCCGGATGTTGAAGATTGCCCAAACATTCCTTATAAATACATAGGGAAGCAACATATTTTATACGATTTAATATACAATCCAGAAGAAACTACCTTTTTAAATAAAGGAAAAGTACAAGGAGCAGTTGTGAAAAATGGACTAGAAATGCTGGTTATTCAGGCAGAAGAAGCTTGGAGGATTTGGAATACAAATTAATAAACAATAACTAAAAAAATAAGTCTAAACTGACCTTGAAATTAGGAGGTATGATTGTACAATATTGTTTATCTTTATAATCCCAATTTATAAATCTGGAACCATAAACATTATTCACATGTTAGAAAACAAAGATAACCCTACTGAAGATACTACTAACGAAACTACAAGTAAAGAAAGTATAACAGATACTGCAAATGAAACTCTAGAAGAGAAAGCCGCTGAAACCACAAACGAAGTTGTTTCTAACACTACAGTTGAAGAAGTTGAAACTGCCGTAAGTGAAGTGGAAAATGTAGTTGCTGAAAACTCTGAAGAAAATGAAGAGAATCTTACCATTCCAATGATAGATTATACTACTATGGAATTAGAAGATCTAGTTTCAGAGTTAAAAAAACTAATAAAAAATCATCCAGTTCAGCTGATTAAAACCAATGCGGATGCTATTAAAAGTGCATTTAATTTAAAGTTTGGTAAAATACTATCTCAAAAAAAGGAAGAATTTTTAGCAGCAGGAGGAAACTCTATAGATTTTCAGTTTTCTAGCCCTATTAAAAGTGAATATAATGGTTTGTTAAAAGACTATAAAGTTAAAAGAGATGCATACTATGGGCAGTTAGAAAAACAATTAAAGGAAAATCTTGAAAAAAGAAATTCTGTAATTGAAGAATTAAAAGTGCTTATTGACAATGCAGACCCCAAAACCATGTATAATGAATTTCAAAAGATTCAAGAACGATGGAAAGCAATAGGGTCAGTTCCAAGAACACGTTACAATGATACCTGGAAAACATACCACCACCATGTAGAGCGTTTTTATGATTTATTACATTTAAACCAAGACTTTAGAGAGTTAGATTTTAAACATAATTTAGAAGAGAAACGTAAATTAATCGTTAGAGCCGAAGCATTAGTTGATTCACAAGATGTAAATGCTGCTTTCAAAGAGTTACAAGAGCTACACAGATTATGGAAAGAAGAAGTTGGTCCGGTAGGTAAAGAGCATAGAGAAGAAGTCTGGAATCAGTTTAGTGAAGCAACAAAGAAACTTCACGATAAAAGACATGATTATTATAGAGACTTGAAATCTAAGCATCAAGAAATTATAGAAGCTAAATTATCAGTTATAGAAGAAATTAACGCATATGATTTCTCTGCTAACAAAACACATAAAGACTGGCAAAAAAGTATTAAAGATATCGAAGCGATTCGAAAAAAGTATTTTGATGCTGGTAAATTACCATACAATAAAAGTGAAGCTGTTTGGCAAAAATTAAAAGAAGCAACCAAACGATTTAATGCTGCAAAAAATGTTTTTTACAAGCAAGAGAAATCATCCCAAACAGAGAACTTAAGAAAAAAAATGGAGTTAGTTGAATTGGCAGAAAGCATTAAAGATAATGACGACTGGGAAGAAACAACTAATACAATGAAACGTATCCAAGCAGATTGGAAAAAAATTGGTCATGTACCACGTAAATTTTCTGATGAAATATGGAATCGTTTCAAAACAGCTTGTAATTCTTATTTCGATCATTTGAATTCTCATAAGAACTCTTTAAACAAAGAGCAAGAAGCTGTTGTAAGCGTGAAAAAAGAATTTATTGAAACGTTCAAAAATCTTGAAGCACCAACTATAGAAGGAATACAAGAAGCCATTGAAAAATGGAAGAGCCTTGGCTTGTTACCACGTAATGCACGTCATTTAGATGGTAAATTTAATAAAGTAGTTGACTCTCACTTATCAAAATTGAATTTAGGTAGAGAAGAGATTGAAATGATGAAGTTTAAAAGTGTTGTTGATAATTATTTGACGCAGGAAGATTTTAGAAAACTTGATAATGAGCAATTTTTCATTCGTAAAAAAATAAATGAAACTGTAAGAGAAATGCAACAATTAGAAAATAACCTTAGCTTTATTTCTAATGCAACCGAAGATAATCCTTTAGTACAAAACGTAAGAAAAGGAATTAACGAATTCAAGATTGAGTTAGACATTTGGCAGGCAAAATTGAACTATCTTAAAAGATTAGACTATTAACAAAGTGCACTTATATTAACAGTGTAAACTGTCAGTAATTTTATAAAAACCCAAACTTAATTATAAGCTTGGGTTTTTTGTGTTATATATGAGTTCTCAATGCTCGAAAATACGATAGCTTACAGGATTCATTAATTCAAATAATAACGTATTACGTATATCTTTTTAAATAATTTAGAGTATAATACAGTTTCTTCATCTCGGTACAAAAGAGAAATACTCTTTCAAAGAAAATTAGATTTTTTATGTCCGAATGTACACTCTAATACCTTCATTATTATCTTATTATTTATGTTTGTTAATGTCTTTGCAAAGATTTTAAATTAGTGTTAATCAAATAAATACCATACATAGATATGAACAAAAAACAAATAAATTTTCTTGTATTACTTATAATGTCAATACTTTGTTTTTCTTGTAATGACGAAACAATTCTTAATGAAGAATCTATAACGAATTCATTACAGTTAAGTAACGGAGAGTTGAAGTTTTCAAGCATAGAAGCTTATGAAAATCTGGTAGATCAAGATATGTTGTTAACTAATGAACTTATAAAAATTTTAGGAACTGCATACACAACTTCGTTTACAAGTCTTCAAACAAAACAAGAACAGGATATTTTCAATAAAAAAGTAAAATCTAATTCAGTATTAAATCTAGACGAAGTTTCCCCCGTTCTAAATATTCTAAATGAAAAAGGAATAGTTGTAATTGGAAAGTGGACCTTAATGATAGATTTAACTCATAATGTAATAGGTGTTACAGAATCAAAAGACCGTAGCGTTAAATATGCACTTGTTAATAAAGATTTTAATAATAATAAAATAAGATGGTTCGGAACTGAGGATGAGGTATTATCACTCTTGGAAGAAGACAAAGAAAGTACATTAACAATTAAAGATCTATCAGAAAGAATGATTTCATCCGAGAAAAATAAAGGTAAGCCAACATTACATAGAATGAACGAATGTCAAGTATATCAAGGTTCAGATGGCACGACTAATTTCCTTAAAGATAAAAAAGTGGTCATTTCAGAGGCAAATTGTGGTTCAGGTGAAAACTGTAAAAGATGGTTAGCTGATGCGAAGCATGTCTATCAAAAAGCAGGAATCTATTTTTCGTTACAATCTAAGATTAAATATAGAGGTAATGTATCCTGTTCAGCAGCAGATCTTCGTCCAATTAATACAAGGTTAACAGTTAATGTTAGTTATTCATATGAACGTCGTAGACGTTTTAAAAAGAATGAAAAAAAGTCTGGAACGAAAAACGATTCCACATTTTCAAATGAATTAAATATAAAGACTTATAGCGGCACTCGTTCATTAAAAAAGTATAGGCTTAATACAACTTTTACTTATGAGCGTAAAGATGATTGTGTAGCATCTTGTCCAGCTTCTAGCAGAAGAATTACTATTGTAATGCCTCAAATAAATAAATAAATAACCTTAAAATAAAATTATTATGTTAAAATCAATTTTAAATTTAAATGGAGTTAGTGAATTAACTAAAGTTAATCAGAAGAAAATTCATGGGGGAAAAGGTTCTAATGCTTGTTTTGATACATGTGATGGAGCTTGTTATGCTGGTACTACCGATATTTTTGATTACATAGATTGTTCGATAGACTGTTTTGATCTTTGTGATGTAGCTGTGTTGGCCCCATAAAGAATTATATAATTATATGTAATAAAAAAACCTCGAATATTATTCGAGGTTTTTTAGTTATGATAGTATACTTTTTAAGCAAATAAATTATCTATTTTATGTTTTTCTTCTGCAGCTAAAGCAGCATCTACTAAAATACGACCACTATGCTCGTCAATAGTAATTTTCTTACGGTTAGCTATTTCTAATTGTATTTGTGGTGGAATAGTAAAGAAAGATCCTCCTGCTGCTCCACGTTCTATAGATACAACTGCTAAACCATTTTTAACTTTATTACGAATTCTATTGTATGCAGTTAATAAATGAGCATCTATAGATTGAGCAAATTCTTCAGACTTTTCATGTAATAACTTTTCTTCTTTTTCAGTTTCCTGTAAAATAGCGTCTAATTCAGATTTCTTAGCTTTTAAATGATTTTCTTGTTGCGTTAACTTTCCTTTCGTAGTATCAACAACTTGTTTCTTTTGAGCTATTTTAGCTTTAAATTCTTTAATTCTTTTTTCAGATAATTGTATCTCTAATTCTTGATACTCAACTTCTTTACTTAAAGAGTCAAATTCACGATTATTACGAACATTTTTCTGCTGCTCCTCGTATTTTTTTATTAAAGTTTTAGATTCTTCTATAGCTAATTTTTTTGCGCTAATATCAGTATCTAAATTAGTAATATCTTGAGCTAAATTTGAAAGTCTTGTGTTTAATCCGGCAACATCATCTTCTAAATCCTCAACTTCTAAAGGTAATTCTCCACGAACGTTTCTAATCTCATCAATTCGAGAGTCAATTAACTGTAAATCATACAACGCTCTTAATTTTTGCTCTACCGTTACTTCTTTTTTTGCCATTGTTATTAAATATAATGTATTGGATTTGTACTCTTTTCGCTTAAAATAATTGCAAAATTAGTGAATTTTTTCGTAAGATAGTCAACTAATAAGTTTTTTGTAAACTGTTCACTTTCGTAATGCCCTATATCAGCTAATAAAATACGTTCCTCAGCTTTATAAAATTCATGATATTTAAAATCTGCACTAATATAAACGTCTGCTTTTTCTTTGATAGCGTTCTTTATAGCAAAGCTTCCTGAACCTCCTAAAACCGCTACTTTTCTAATAGCATTACCTAATAATTTAGAATGTTTAACACACCCTGTTTTGAATACCGATTTGATATAGGTTAAGAACTCTTTTTCATTCATATCAGATTGTAAATCACCTATCATACCCATTCCGATATTCTGGTGAGTATTCTGAAGAGTTATAACTTCATAGGCAACTTCTTCATATGAATGATTACTAAATAATGCGTTGAGAATTTTATGCTCTAAATGGCTTTCAAAAGTTACGGATATATTTGTTTCTTCTTCGAATTGAACAACTCCACGTTTACCAATAGTAGGATTGGCATTTTCATTGGCTTTGTAACTACCTTTTCCTTCTACAGAAAAGGAGCAGTTATCATAATTCCCAATACTACCAGCTCCAACATTGAACAAAGCTTGTCTCAGATTGTCGGCTTCAGCATACGGAACATAGGTTGTTAGTTTTTTTATAATGCCCTTTTTAGGAATTAAAACCTTTGTGTTTTGTAAACCTAAAACCTCGCACATTTTCGCTGAAACTCCGTGATTAGAGTTGTCCAAAGCTGTGTGCGTTGCATATATAGCGATATTATTTTTTATGGCTTTTAATACGGTACGCTCTACATAATTATTTCCATTTAATTTTTTAAGTCCACTAAAAATAATTGGGTGGAAACTTACAATTAAATTACAACCACTCTCAATAGCTTCGTCAATCGTCTGTTCTAGCGTGTCTAATGTAACTAAAACACCAGTTACTTTGGCCTTATAATCTCCAACAAGTAACCCTACATTATCAAAATCTTCAGCGTAAGCTAAAGGAGCTAATTCTTCAATATAATTGGTGATATCTTTAATCGTCATAGTATGATTTTAATCAAGATCAAAGTTAAGATATTTAATGTATTTTCGTTCTAATGAAGTTAATCCGTTTTTTATTATTTCCTTTTGCAATCATATATAATATTGTAACTACAGTTAGAAATATTTTATATAACACAGGTATACTTAAATCACGTTCATTTAAGATTCCTATTATTGTAGTAGGTAACTTGAATGTAGGAGGAACTGGTAAGAGCCCACAGATAGAATATTTAATTCGATTATTAAAGAGTAATTATAGAATAGCTACTCTAAGTAGAGGTTACAAAAGAAAAACAAAAGGTTTTCAATTAGTAAATAATACGCACCAAGCAGAAGATGTAGGAGATGAGCCATTGCAATTTTTTTCAAAGTTTAAAAATATTGCTGTGGCTGTAGATGCTGACAGAGTTAATGGAATTACGAACTTGAATAAAATTGTAGCTCCAGAAGTTATACTATTAGATGATGCGTTTCAACACAGAAAAGTAGAAGCAGGGTTTTATGTGTTACTCACTAAATATAACGATTTGTACGTTAACGATTTTTTATTACCTACGGGAAATTTAAGAGAAAGTAAAAGCGGAGCAAAGCGAGCCAATATAGTAGTTGTTACAAAATGTCCACAGGGTATTGACGAAGTTGAAATGCAACAAATTCAAAAAAAGCTTAACTTACAGCCTAAGCAGAAGTTATTTTTTAGCACTATATCTTATAATGAAATACTGAAAGGGAGTCAACATAGGTCTTTGGAAACAGTAAAAGAAGAAATTATTTTGGTTACAGGAATAGCAAATGCAAGTCCACTATTAAAATATTTGACTTCAAAAAACATAAAATTTACCCACCTCAATTATCCCGATCACCATAACTTTTCATCATCAGATATTGCTATAATAAATACTAATTCTTCTGCTAATACAGGGCATAAAAAAATGATTTTAACCACTGAAAAAGATTATGTTAGACTTAAAAACAAGTTAAGTGATTTATATTATATAGAGATTGAGAGTAAAATTATTAATGAAAAAAAAATGTTTGATGCAGAGATACAAAGATTTGTGGAATCTTAGGTTTTGGTTATTGGCATTATTTTTGTTTATTTCAATGAAAATATTTTTAGTGTAATGAGAAGTTTAGTATTTGCAATAACGTTAGTATTTATAACAACAGTAAGCGCGCAAGAAAAGATTGTTGAAAATGATATAAGCCAAAAAGCAGAAAATGAAATAGTACAGTGGGAAAACTCATTAGAAGAAGCAATAAGTAAATCTTCAAATGAAGACAAGCCTATACTTATATATTTTACTGGATCTGATTGGTGTGGACCTTGTATTCAACTAGATGAAAAATTATTTCATACCGAAAAGTTTACCAAATACGCAAAGGAAAATTTAGTGTTATACATGGCAGATTTCCCAAGAAATAGAGACTTGGTAACTGCAGAAAACAGAAAAATTAATAAACAGTTAAGTAAAAAATACAATCAATCTTCTTTTCCTACACTTTTATTTATCAATTATAAAGGGGAAGTTTTAGGAAGAAAAAATGGTGCTTATATGCCTGAATATTATTTTCCTTTTTTTGAAGAAATAGTTAAAACATATCAATAAAAAAACCGCTTTTAAAGCGGTTTTTTTATTATGATTTTTAAGAAGGTATGGTTAATTTATTATTTCACTATAAATTTATGTTTAACGTTTTCTATTTTGTAAAAATATAAGCCAGGTCTGTATTTAGATACATCTAAATCAATTTTTTCAACTTGATTACTTACTTTTTTCACTGTAATCAATTGCCCATTAGTATTGTAAATTGCTAATGAACCGTTTGATGTATTTTGTAGTTTATAAGGTAAAACAATTGATTTGTTTGTTGGGTTAGGGTATGGTAAACGTTCCTTATTCTCTAAAATTTCACTTTTATTACTTAACGTTCCAGGAACAGAATAAATTTTAGAAGTGTAACTATTAGTATCAACATTATAAAGGTCTACGAATAAATGAGGTGCATCATCAAATATTAATACATAAGCAGATAAGAAATATGCGTTACCAAAATCGTATAATTCATTACCATCTTCATCATATAACTTCATTAATGTTCTGTTATTGGTATTATCTGTAGAAGACTGTAAAGTAGCTAAAAACTCGATCTTAGTATCGGTATTAAAAATAGATATAGACGGTTGATAAATATTATCAAGATTATAGCCTGAAGGAGGAGTAATTTTAATGTTTTTTCTTAGCGTATAGCTAGTGTCATAAAAATTCACCTCGTTATTTTCCTTATCCATAGTTACAAAAAACTTTGTGTCAGAATTGTAGGGAATAATATCACTAGACCAATAGAATGTGACTCTATTATCAAAAGTATGTTCTAATGTAATTTGAGCTGTAATATTTTGACTTAAAATTAAGCCCAAAATGAGTAGTATTTTCTTCATGTTTTTCAAATTCTTTTACCTTCTTTTTATTCATAGTACATGAATTTACAATATAGGAAAACGCAAAATTAAATTAAGAACTTCTGCTAAATTTATTACTTTTTTATTAGATGTATTTTTTACCAAACGAATCTCTTGCTTCTGCCATTATTTGTTTAATATCTTGATCATCTTTTCTAGGGCATATCATAATGACATCTTTTTTCTCAACGACAATAAAATCTTCTAGTCCTTGAATAACAACACGTTTTCCACTTTCGGTTTTAATCATATTGCCTTTAGCATCTCTAAAAATAACATTTGCACCTACAACTGCGTTGTCATTATCGTCTTTTTTTAATTTTCCATACAAAGATCCCCACGTACCTAAATCATTCCATCCAAAATCTACTGGTAGTACATGTACATTTTTGGCCTGTTCCATGATGCCAAAGTCAATCGAAATATTTTCACATTTCTCGTAATTCTTTTTTATAAAGTCATCTTCAAAGTCTGTATTATAAATAGGATCATTACTGTCTAAAACATCTATCATTTCAGGAAGATATTTTTTAAAAGCTGTAATAATACTTTTGGCAGACCATATGAAAATACCAGCATTCCAAAGAAAATCTCCACTTGTAATGAATTGTTCGGCTTTTTTTAGATTTGGTTTTTCTGTAAAGTTTTTAACTTTTTTTATTTCAGAAGCTTCTTTTTCAAATTGTATGTAACCATAACCTGTGTTAGGGTGGTCTGGCTGAATACCTAAAGTCATAAGAATATCGTCTTCAGCACAGGCTTTGAAAGATGTTGTAATATTACGCAAAAACTCACCTTCGTCTTTAATCCAATGGTCAGAAGGAGCAACAAGCATTACTGCTTCAGGATTTTGGTTATATATTTTTAATGCTGCATATAGTATACATGGAGCTGTATTTCGCATTGCTGGTTCTAGTAATAACTGTTTATTACTAAGTTGAGGTAATTGCTGTAGAACTAATTTTTCATAACTAGCATTTGTAGCTATTAATATATTGCTAGTAGGAACTAATTCATTAATTCGTTCGAAGGTACGTTGAATTAATGATTGTCCTGTACCCAACATATCATGAAATTGTTTAGGAAATTTGTGTGTGCTAACAGGCCAAAATCTAGAGCCTACACCACCAGCCATAATTACTGCATAATAATTGTTTTTCATAATAAGGGGATATTTAAGTTACTTATTTTACAAGTGAAACTTCAGCATTCTGATTAAAAAGATACACACGTTTATTATTTAAATTTAAGCATTCATAACGTGTTCTTCGTTTTTTACCTTTCTTATATGGAATATTTTTAAAACTAAAAACACTACCACTAGGAATTTCAAATATAAAACTCTTTCCTGTTTCTGCCATACCTTCTCGCAAGGCTAATGATAATTTTACATCAGTGTCTGTACTTGCTTTTGGATTTTTAAAATAATTAGCAAGATAGGGAAGTATTTTTTTTGGATAAATATTTGGTTGTAAAAAAGGTAACATTAAATGTTGAAAAACAGTTTTCCATTCCTTTCCATGTGGCTGTACTCTTCCAAATTTTCTATATGTAACATGATGAGCTATTTCATGAATAAGTGTTAGTAAAAACTGATGCTTATTAAGATTATTATTAACAGTTATTTGCGTTTTACCATTAGGTAATGTCCTAAAATCGCCATGTTTTGTTTGACGTTGATGTACGATTTTTAAATTGACCTTATGTTCTTGTATTAGATACTCTACAAGAGGAATGGCTGCTTCTGAAATGTATTTTGATAATAGTTCTCTCAATTTCTTTGAAATACAGAATAAGAAATAAGTATATATTTGATTTAAAATAAAAACCTAAAACTAGTATAAATTATTAATATAATACTGGTTTTAGGCTATAAAAAAGTTAAATCTACTGGTTAACGTCTTTCTCCCATATTAAAATCGACCCCTACACTTCTAATTTCTAGGAAGCTGTCTCTCGATCGTTGTGCTCTTATCAAAATAGAGACTCCAACCCCAAAATATACTCGTTGGTTGATGTTACCAGTCCAAATTTTAGTTAAGTTAGGAGTAGCAGCGTTCCAGGAATGACCAGAAATTCCGCCATTGAAATCATCAGCAGAGCGTGTGGGAGAATTATCTATAAATATGTTTCGATTTCCATCCCAAACATGTACTCTAGAAATACTAATTTCTTGTATGTCAGTAGATTCATAATTGATTCTTACATTGCTTGCAGTAGCTCTAAAACCATCTTCAACAGCGGGAGTTGGTATCGCATAATGACACCAAAAAGAACCACTTTTTTCAAAGTTCTTACTTCCAGTATCGAAAACTACAAAGCGAGCACCCCATCCTAATCTCAGGCAGGCGGCTCCTGCGTGTCCTCCTAAATCAATTAGATCACCATAATCGTCATTAAATGCTGATTTTACTGAATGTTTTCCTGTTGCTGCATGCGAACCAGTATGCTCTAGATAAGCAGAATTTCCGTGTACGAACGACCTATGTAAACCCATAATATTTTATTTTTAGATTAATAATAGTCTAAATTTAAGTTGTTGATAGATAGATTTTTAGGTTGTTTTCACTAAATATATGTGGGTTAATTTCTTGTTTTTTAGTGTTTTAAGGTTTTTGTTACTAAATAATGTAATAGCTAATTGTTTTAAATTTTGATAAGAAATTTTAATATGCAGATTTAATAGAGCTACTGAAGTATAATATCAATTATTAGAAACAATTTAAATGAATAAGAATTACTTTATAATTTACCATTCTGTTAAGAAGATAAGTATCCTGATATTACTAAATCTTCTCTACTATTAACAGCTCTAATGATACCATTTTTAAGAATGAAATTTTTAGTTGTTACCTCTAAAACATCACGATAATAATGATCTGTTATCAAGATCCCTTTATTTTTTTTCAATTGAAGTATAAGTTTTTTAATAATTTCTTTATAAAGAGGTTCAATCATAGAAAAAGGTTCATCCAATAGTAAAAAAGTGTGGTTTAAGTTTCCAATCAATAAGATTTCTAAATAGCGTAATTGACCAGCTGAAAGTTCACCAATTTTTCGGTTATCAAAGCTGGCGACTTGCGGAGCATAGAAAATAGCATCCTGATATTTTTCTTCATGATGAAACATAGGTATCAAATCTCTTACTTTTAATGATTTTGGTAAAAATGAATCTTGAGGTAAATATGCTATTTGTTTTGAAGGGATAATTTGTTTCTGAAGATAGGTTTTGTCGTTTAATATTATGGTAATAGAATCCGCCTTAAGTGTACCAAAAATTATTTTTAGTAAAGAGGACTTACCAGAACCATTTCTGCCAAATAAACCAATAACACCACCAGTATTACAATTAAAATCAAGGTTTTTTAGAATTCTTTGATTACCAAATGACTTAGTTAAATTAGAAATTTTTAGTGAAGCCATTTTAGTAAAAAAAATATAATAATGAAAAATACAGCAACGGTAAAATTAATCAGAAGTACCTTTTTGAGTAGGTACTTTTTAGACATTCCTAGATTATAATAGGTGTAGTATTCTTGCTCTTTAAAGAGTTGATAGCATATATAACCGATGTAAATTCCAATAGAGCTAAAACAAAGTATACCCCA
>JAHDDQ010000068.1 GCA_020629275.1 Tenacibaculum sp.
AGCATTGAGATTCTCTTTTTTTGAGCTGCTATTCTTCGAGTTATTGTGTTTCTTTGGGTTTGCTTTAATATGTATTCTGCAGAAGTTACTACTATCTTGTTGCTATTTGGTTTACGCTTAAGTTTAATATTTAAAACGTAATTAGAAATTCTTTCTGTATCTATTGATTCTACATTAATATCTTCAGTTTTTAAAACTTCACTTTTAAATGAAGTATTTTGTGCTCCTCCAATGTGTAAGCCAAAAAAAACTAATGCTACTATAATTATACTATTTTCTTTTAATTTCATCTTTATTGGTTTTTAATTTACACCATTAAATTACTCTTTTACTTATTGAAATCTTGATGATATTGTTGAGTTCCAACTTCTTTTCGTTTAATGGCATATAAGTTTAGATAACACGGTTAAACGTATTTTAAGAAGCGTTTTCTTTGAGAATAGTATATTTTTGTAGCCTATTATAACTTGAGTTATTATGAAAGCTACTGACTTAATCGGTGATTTTACTATTACCGGATCCAATCAAAATGAAGGAGATACTAGTTATGAAGGAATTCTTTCGCTTGATGTAGATAAAAACAATCGAATAAAAGCTTCTTGGTTAATTGAAAATGAACAACAACAATATGGAACCAGCTTTTTCAAGAATAATATTTTAGTGATAAATTTTGAATATTTAGGTGAGGATTCAGAATTATACAGGGGTGTAGTTGTTTATCAGTGTTTGACTAAAGATATTTTAGATGGATTTTGGTCTGAAGAATACGGAAATCCTCAGTTTTTAGGCATTGAGCGTTGTTTTAGAATTAAAAACGATCCTTTAGAGATTAATTAATTATTAAGAAACCCCATGTTTTAAGTTGACAAATTTAACGTTAGCATATTTCTCCTGCAATAGATGTATAGCCTGCTTGCTACGTATTCCTGATTTACAATACACTACTATATTTTTTTCTGTTACCAATTCTACAAATCGAGCTGGTAATTCTTTTAAGGGAATATGTTGCCCTCCAATATGATGTTGCTCACGTTCCCAGTTTTCACGAACATCTAGTAAATGGTATTTACTGCTATCTTTTAGTAATTCTTCTAATAAAATTTCATGATCTATAGTTTTTATTCCACAAAAAGAGTCATAATCAACGTCTAATGAAATCACTGTAGATGTATCAATTTTCTTGTAATTTAAAAGTACTTGACGCATTGTTAGTGCATCTACTACTAATAACTTATTTGCTAAAACCTCTCCTATTTCACAAACTATTTTAAGTACTTCATTCGCTTGTAAGGCGCCTATTATTCCTGGCAGAACGCCTAAAACCCCTATTTCAGAACAACTTGGGACTTCATTTGGATTCGGTGGTGTTGGATATAAACATCTATACGTACCACTTCCTTTATAATTAAAGACTGTTACTTGCCCTTCAAACTTAAAAATAGAACCATATACTAAAGGCTTATTTGTAATGAATGCTGCATCGTTAGCTAAATATCTTGTTTGAAAATTGTCGCTGCCATCTACTATAATATCATAATCTTCAAATAGAGAAATTGCATTTTCAGTAACTAACTTTTTAACGTATGTATTAAACTTTATAAATGGATTTAACTTTGATAATTTCTTTACTGCAACTTCAGCTTTTGAAGCTCCGATATCATCAATTGTATATAATATTTGGCGTTGTAAGTTTGATTGATCAACTAGATCATCATCAATGATTCCAATCGTACCAATACCAGCTGCTGTTAAATATTGTAAAATCGGGCAACCCAAGCCTCCTGCTCCAATAACTAAAACACTAGCTTTCTTTAATTTTAATTGTCCTTTTTCTCCTATTTCCTCTAAAATAAGATGTCGATTATACTGCTTTTGCTCTTCTAATGTTAATTGCATTAGTTAATTATTACGTTAATTTTTTTCCACAATTCATTATGATATGCCACTGGAACTAAATCATTGCTTGGTGCTTCTCCTAATCGTACTACCACAATATTCTCATCAGGCACTACTGCTATAATTTGCCCGTTTTTACCAAGAGCTGCAAACATATTTTTTGGTGCATTTTCTGAAAGTGAACTCGTAAACGATGCGGTTGATCCAGGATATTGTATTGAGGATTTTCCATTTAGCCATGTTAAGTATCCATAAGATGGATTTATAGCTTGTGAACTGTTTGTCATTTCATTAAAATAAGTACTAGTTAGTAATTCATTTCCATCCCACTTTCCTTTATTAGATAATAAAACCCCAAAACGAGCTGCATCTCTTGCAGTACTCCAATATAAATTATTAGTTCTTGTTTCGATCCACTCTCCGTTCATACCAATGCGGCTTTGCAGTTTATTTTCCGTGAATTCATTATATGTCGTTTTATAGGCATTTTCAATAACTTCTTTCAATATAGTATAAGGACCATTGTGATAATACCATTGGCTTCCAGCGTCTTTATTATACTGAAAACAATCTGGAGTATAACAATTAGGATTTACCACATTATAATCTAACCCTGTAGTCATCGTTAAATTATTTTTGATCGTTATCAAGTCTTCTTTTTCCGATGTTAAACTCGTCCATCCTTTACCTAAATAATCAGATGTTTTATCATCAACTGATACTTTGCCTTCTTTAACAGCAATACCAATTAAACTTGCGGATAATGTTTTGCCGGCAGAAGCCCAATACCATTTTGAATTACTAGTAAAATTACCAGTATTAAGAAATGTATTCCCCCAGTACTCTTCTAATACTATTTTACCATTTTTAAGGATTAAAAAAGCTCTTGTATTCGAATCTTTGAGAAATGTGTTAAGCTCATTAATGGCTGTTGTATTCCAGCCTAAAGCTTCTGGCTGTTCTTTCTTCCATTCTACAGAATTAATGGGAGGGAAATATAAAGTTGTATCTGTACTTGTTGTAATAACTTCAGAGTCTTGACAGCTCGAGAAGAATATTGTAAAAAACAATACCAGCATACTTAATTGTACTTTCATAATCTATGGTTTATATGTAGTAAGACTCACTTTATAAAGATAGGTTTAATTTGAATTGGATTATTTATTCAAAATGTTCCCAATCTTTCCATACAACCTCTAGTCCCTGACTCTTAAGCATTTCTGTAACTTCACTAGTACTTCGTTCATCTGATATCTCAAATTGCTCTAAGGATTGAGGTTCTACTGCATATCCACCAGGATTAGTTTTTGATTCCGCACTAATTGAGGTTACTCCTAAGTTTACGATATTATTTCTGAAAATTTCACTTTCTCTAGTTGACATTGATAATTCAACATCTTCATCTAAAATACGAAAAGCGCATATTAATTGTACTAAATCAGCATCTGTCATCGCTACTTTGGGTTCTATTCCTCCAGAATGTGGACGAAGTCTTGGAAATGAAATTGAATATTTAGTTTTCCAATATTCTTTTTGTAGATATTTTAAATGTAAAGCTGTGTAAAAACTATCAACTCTCCAATCTTCAAGTCCAAACAAAGCACCTAATCCAATTTTATGAACTCCTGCTTTACCTAATCTGTCTGGTGTATTCAAACGATATTCAAAATTAGATTTTTTCCCCTTGGGATGGTGTTTTTTATATTCTTCTTTATGATATGTTTCTTGATATACTAACACCGCATATAATCCATTTCTTGTTAATAATTCATATTCTTCTTGTTCTAATGGCTGAACTTCTATGGTTATGTTTGAAAAATGAGGTTTTATTAACTGTATGGCATTATTTATATAATCAACACCCACCGTTCTATTCGCTTCTCCTGTAACTAATAAAATATGATCGTATCCTTTTTCTTTTAAAAAAGCCACTTCTTTCAATATTTCTTCATCAGTTAATGTACGCCTTGGTATTTTATTAGTTAAACTGAACCCGCAATAAGTACATATATTTTGACATTCATTACTTAGATACATTGGTGCATACATTTGAATTGTATTACCAAATCTTTTCTTTGTTAACTGATTACTCAATTGAGCCATTCTCTCTAAAAATGGTTTAGCAGCTGGTGATATTAATGCCTTGAAATCTTCTAAATCTCTTTTTTCCGCATTCAATGCTCTTTCAACATCTAATTGTGTTTTTGCATTGATACTTACTAAGATTTCTTCCCAATTGTTTTGATTAAATATTGTTTCGAAAGTTGACGCCATAGGTACTCTATCCTTTTCTAGTTATTATTTTCAATGAAATACAATAACTCTAAGTATTACTTTTAAGCTTTATTTTAATTAACTAAGAAATGAAGTTAATGGACTACTTGGTTCCGCATGATTTTTAATTGGAGCCAATTTTGCTTCATAAGCCATTCTTCCTGCTTCTACCGCCATTTTAAAAGCTTTAGCCATAACTACTGGATCTTTAGAAACTGCTATCGCAGTATTTACAAGTACGGCGCTAGCTCCTACTTCCATTGCATATGCTGCGTGAGATGGAGCTCCGATTCCTGCGTCTACAATTACGGGAACGTTAGATTGTTCTATTATAATCTTCAAAAAATCTACTGTTTTTAACCCTTTATTACTTCCTATTGGTGAACCCAAAGGCATAACACACTGAACACCTACCTCTTCTAATCGCTTGCATAGTACAGGGTCTGCATGAATGTATGGCATAACCACAAAGCCTTTTTTAACTAACTCTTCTGCTGCCTTCAGAGTTTCTATTGGATCTGGTAATAAATATCTAGGATCTGGATGAATCTCTAGTTTAACCCAATTCGTCTCTAAAGCTTCTCTTGATAATTCAGCTGCAAATACAGCTTCTTTTGCTGTTCTAACTCCAGATGTATTAGGTAATAAGCTAATGTGCTTATGGTTCAATTCTGTAAGTATATCGTCATCTTCATTTTGAACATCAACTCTTTTTAATGCTACTGTAACCAATTCACTTTCACTCTCTAATAAAGCATTTCGCATTAACTTTGAAGAACTGAATTTACCAGTTCCAGTAAATAACCTAGATGTAAATTTTTTGTCTGCTATTCTCAAAATATTATTCATAAGCCTATTACTCTTGTTTACCTAGTTTGAATACTTGTTCATTTATATTCGATGTTTTTAATATTGTATTGAAAGCTGATATGTTATTAAAGTTCTTTGTAATTTCTCCTGAAACTGCAATACCATAAACTCCTGTATTAATAAGTTCTTCAACATCATTTAATGTTATTCCTCCAATTGCAATAATTGGTATTTCAGTTTTTAATTCATCAACCAAAGCTTTATATCCTTCTATTCCTAAAATTGGACTTAAATTCTTTTTTGTTGCTGTAAATTTATATGGACCTAAACCTATATAATCTATTTTTTTAGAAATTAACCTTTCACAATCTTCTAACGTATTTGCAGTACCTCCTACGGTTTGCCAAGAATATAAGAATGTTTTTGCTTTAATTGGGTCTGTATCTGTCTTTCCTAAATGAACTCCATCTGCTTTTACTTCTTTAGCAATCTTATAATAGTCGTTAACAATTAGTCTTGTTTGATAATGACTTGTTATTTCTCTTGCTTTTAATGCCGTTTCTAAAATTTCTTTTTTACTTAATCCTTTAAGTCGAAGTTGTACCCATTCTATCCCAGAAGCACAAGCGTTTTGAATATTCTCTATGTGTTCTTTTGGTGTGTTTCCTTGAGTTATATAATGTAGTTTACTAATCATTTCTTTACATATTATGTGTTCCTAAGAGAGTCTCATTTGAATTTAGAAAGCGTTCTGTATAAGCTTTCGCATTTTTACAAGCATCTTCAATACTCATTCCTTTTTGAAAGTTAGAAGCTAATGCAGATGATAATACACAACCACTTCCATGTTTTTCAGATACTTTTTCTGCAATAGGTAAAATTTTAAATTTTACAAGCTTACTATAATATACTTCATCACATCCCTTGTCTTTCACTCTATGCCCTCCTTTTAAATAAGTATTCGTTCTTTGAGCTATAAAATCTATTGTTTCTTCTATTGTTTTATTCGGAAAAAGTGCTTGAATTTCATCATAATTTGGAGTAATAAAATAGCATTCGTTTAAGACTTCTTCTAGAACAGCCATATTTTGTTTCTCATGAAAGTTAAATCCTGCGCTTGCTTTTAAAACTGGATCCAAGATTATTTTTATCGTCGGGTTTTTCTTTCTTAATCGTTTAACAACAATCAATAATAAACTCCATGATTTTATAATCCCAATTTTGACTACATCTATTGAAAAACGCTCGAATAATATATCTATTTGTCCTATTATTATTTCTTCTTCAATCCATAAACATTCTTTAAAAGCTACATCGTTTTGTATTGTTACAGCTGTACAAACAGATAATCCATATAAGCTGTGTGCTTGAAATGTTTTTATATCTGCTATTAAACCTGCACCGTTTGAAGGATCTAAGCCTGCTATGGTTAATATATAAGATTTTTCTTTCAAGTTGAATTATTTCTTTTTTATTCTATAAATTATATAATCGTCGTTCTTCGTAATAGCTCTTTATATTTTTAAAACTTTCTACAGGTTTTTCTGTGTTCCATATTCCTCCTAAAACACCAATCCCTTTAAATCCTAATTTTAAAGTAGCCTCAATTGTATCTTCATTTATCCCTCCCATACCAACAATTGTTTTATCAATAGTACTTACATCAAAACCTCTTCCTTCATATCCTTTCTTTGATATTGACGAAAATATTGGACTTAATAAATGATAATCAAATTCTATATCACATGCTTCCAAAACTTCAGGCTCATGAAAAGAAGAACTCATTGTTTTTCCTTTCATATTTAAGTTCAAAAAGTATTCTCTTCCATTTTCTAAAGCGTCTTGTCTTTTTTGCTCTTGAAAATGAATTCCTCTTAAATTGAAATCATTGATCAACTCATGGAAATAATGTACAATAATCCTATTATGATATTTTTTGTCTATTTGATTTAAATAGTTCGTATGCTCTTCGTAATTTTTAGAAGGTTTACGTAAATGATAATATTCCAATCCCTCTTCAAATATCTGATGAAGGATTGAAATTTCATTTTTTATATCATCCTCAGGAGCTATTACAACAATCATGTTTTAATTTATATAAATCAAATTATAAATATACTTCCGAACCTTTATCTCTAAACTCCTGTGATTTTTCTTCCATTCCTTTAGCAAAAACCTCATCACCTTCTACTTTATTTACAGCTGCAAAGTCACGAACTTCTTGTGATATTTTCATAGAACAAAATTTTGGTCCACACATTGAACAGAAATGTGCAATCTTAGCACCTTCTGCAGGTAAAGTTTCGTCATGATATTCTCTTGCTAACTCAGGGTCTAAACCTAGATTAAACTGATCTTCCCAACGAAATTCGAAACGAGCCTTACTTAACGCATCGTCTCTGTGCTGTGCTCCTGGGTGTCCTTTAGCTAAATCTGCAGCATGTGCTGCTAACTTATACGTAACAACTCCTGTTCGTACATCGTCCTTATTTGGTAATCCTAGATGCTCTTTGGGAGTTACATAACATAACATTGCGCAACCAAACCAACCAATCATAGCTGCTCCAATACCAGAAGTAATATGATCGTAACCTGGTGCAATATCTGTTGTTAATGGCCCTAGTGTATAAAAAGGAGCTTCGTCGCAAGCTTCTAATTGCTTATCCATATTTGCTTTAATCATATGCATTGGTACATGACCAGGACCTTCAATAAAACATTGAACTTCGTGTTTACGTGCTATCTTTGTTAACTCTCCTAGCGTTTCTAATTCGGCAAATTGCGCTTCATCATTTGCATCTGCTATAGACCCAGGACGTAAACCATCTCCTAAAGAAAAAGCAACATCGTAAGCTTTCATAATTTCACATATATCTTCAAAATGAGTGTACAAAAAACTTTCTTTGTGATGTGCTAAACACCATTTTGCCATGATTGATCCTCCACGAGAGACTATTCCTGTAATACGTTTTGCTGTCATTGGTACGTATCGTAAGCGAACACCTGCATGGATTGTAAAATAATCAACTCCTTGTTCTGCTTGTTCTATTAATGTGTCTCTAAAAACTTCCCATGTTAAATCTTCAGCAACTCCATTTACTTTTTCTAATGCTTGATAAATTGGTACGGTTCCAACAGGTACTGGTGAATTACGAATAATCCACTCGCGTGTTTCGTGAATATTTTTACCTGTTGATAAATCCATAATATTGTCAGCTCCCCAACGGCAAGCCCAAACTGCTTTTTCTACTTCTTCTTCAATGGAAGATGTTGTTGCAGAATTACCAATATTTGCATTAATCTTCACTAAAAAATTACGACCCAAAATCATTGGCTCTGCCTCAGGATGATTTATGTTTGAAGGAATTACTGCACGTCCTCTAGCTACTTCTTCTCTTACAAATTCTGGTGTGATTTTCTCAGGAATACTAGCCCCAAAATCTTGACCTGGATGCTGTTTAGATAAACGTGTCATTTCATCAATACGCTGATTTTCACGAATAGCTATGTATTCCATCTCTGGAGTTATTATTCCTTTTTTGGCATAATGTAATTGTGTTACATTATGTCCTTTTTTTGCTCGTAATGGCTTTTGTAAATGGTTAAATCGTAAATGATCTAAACTAGCATCGCTTAAACGTTCGTTACAGTATTTAGATGAAAATGTATTTAATTGCTTTACATCTTTTCTATCCATAATCCACTGTTCACGAATACGTTCTAACCCATTATGAATATTTATTTCTTTTGTGGGATCTGTATAAGCTCCTGAAGTATCATATACCGTTACTGATTCGTTGGGCGTTCTTTTTTTTGTCATCGAGTCTACTGTATCGCTCAACTTAATTTCACGCATGGCTACTTTTATTTGAGGGTGTAGTTCTCCTTGTACATATATCTTTTTTGAATTAGGAAATGGCTGTCTTGTTATTCCTTTACTTGGTGCTGTGTCTTTTTTCTTCATAATAAAAAATAGTTTCAGATCGTAATTATCCTCCTTGAGTAGATTTTATGATTAAAATGGTGTCGTTTTCCGATAAAGTACTTGTATTCCAGTTAGTTTTAGCGACTACATTATTGTTAACAGCTATAGCTATTCCATTAGTTTGAATATTTAATTGTTCAACTAACTGGCTAATAGTACTATCTTGAAAAACTTTTTTGTTTTTGTCGTTTACTTTTATAGTTATCATTTATGATGTGTTATAAAGTAAACTTTAGAAGAAATATATACATCTCGTTATTAATTATAACTGAATGTATATTCTGAAAGTGACTTTTCCCTACGTTGGTGTTAACCAAATCAGGTTCAAAGGATATTTCTCAAACTAGCTTCAACTAGCTACTCCTAAAGTTTAATACTACAAATATACAGGTTTATTTTTTTAAATCTCATTTTAATCAACTCATTACTTAATTAGATACACTCATACTCTTCCCAACTACACATATTACATTTTTTTGATTACTAATTTATGATCTCTTTATTTTTACTGATATAGCGATAGGTGATTTAAAACCAAATACTTAAAAAAATAATTGTGCGAACAACACCCCAAACATGGTATTCGGGAGATTGGAAATCGAAAAACAACGAACAAGCACCATATAATGGTGTCAAAATTATTGCAGAATCTAATTATGATAATGCTAAAAAACTAGTTGATGTTACTGTAACTTTCATTGATTTTACAATGAATGATCAAGGAATATCTAGCACTGTAATTCTTGACAAAATTAATACTTGGTATTCTATTCCTATTCCAGAAAAAAAAGGTGTTAAACCAACTAGGGTAAATGATGGTTTTACAATAACTCAAATACAACAGAATGGCCAAGAAGTAAGACTAGAAAGTAATGATAGTGGTATTTTTTTAGTAATTCAATTTACATATGGATTACCTCATCAAAAGAGAGAAGAAATAGGCTTCATTTTAAGAATTAATGAATTCTTAAAAGAGTATTAAAAACTATATGAACATAGATCATTAGAAATTCATTTAAAATAGAAACAGGGCTAAAAACTTTATGTTTTTAGTCCTGTTTTATAAGAAATAATTCTATTTATTCTCTATTCTCTAATTAAAGGCATTGTTGAACATCGTAATAACCCTTCTTGTTTAGCTATTTCAGCATAAGGAACTTCTTCTACAGTAAATCCTTTTTCTCTTAACCAAGTATTTAATCTTGTAAAATTCTTTTCTGAGATAATCACCTCTTCAGAAATAGAGAAAATATTACTGTTCATATTGTACATTTCATCTTTGGTGATTTCAAATATATTTTCCTTCCCAAAGTAGTCTACTAACCATTGGTATTCTTTTTCTACTAAAAAACCATTTTTATGAAGGATAGCTTTGTCTTTACCTATAGGTTGAAAACAACAATCTAAATGTAAAGCATTCTCTTTAGGGTCTTCATTTGATTTTCTTAACTCAAAAGACTTTACTGTTTTGTCTGGAAATAATTCTTGTAAAGCTATTACTGCATCTGTATTAGTTCTTGCAGTGATATACTCTGAATAATCTGATCCTGAATATGTTCCTACAAAAATATAATCGTTCCAAGGCATTACATCACCTCCTTCAACATGACATTCTTCTGGTAACTCAACAACTTTATCTTTTCCTATTTTATCAATAACAAATTGTATTGCTTCATACTCCTTTGCTCTATCTGGTAAAATATTTGCTTTGACTAGTTTATCTTCGATAACAAAGGCGATATCTCTCGAAAAAATCTGATTATAATCTTCTATAATATTTGGTCTAAAAACCTCAACCTCATACTTTTTTAAAACATTAGCTACGGCTTCCATTTCAACGATCATATCTTCTTCTTTGGGATATGTTCCAGCTATAACATGCTGTTTGCTTTTTGGATCATAACAATCCTCGACTTTAGGTATTGGTCCGTTACTCTTTGCAGTTCCTAGAACAACTGCTTGTAATTTTGAGGTTTCATTTTGTACATTAAGTCTTAACATAGTATCAAAAAAAAATGCCATTCTGAATAAATTATCAGAATGACATATATGTTTTAGTTTAGTTATCTTTTATTGATGTCAGTAAACTCACGGTGATTTTCTCCGATGTATACTTGACGTGGACGCCCAATTGGTTCCTTGCGTAAACGCATTTCTCTCCATTGTGCAATCCATCCAGGTAAACGACCCAATGCGAACATTACAGTAAACATTTCTACTGGTATTCCCATTGCTCTATAAATAATTCCTGAATAAAAATCTACATTTGGATATAGTTTACGTTTAACAAAATACTCATCATTTAACGCTTCTTTTTCTAAGCCTTTTGCTACATCTAAAATAGGATCTTCTACACCTAAGTCTGCAAGTACTTCATCAGCAGCAACTTTTATAATCTTGGCACGTGGATCGAAATTTTTGTATACTCTGTGACCGAATCCCATTAAGCGGAATGCATCTTGCTTATCTTTTGCCTTGGCCATATACTTTTTAGTATCTCCACCATCTTCTTTGATTCCTTCCAACATTTCTAATACTGCTTGGTTTGCACCTCCATGAAGTGGACCCCATAAAGCTGAAATTCCTGCAGCTAAAGAAGCAAATAAGCCTGCATGTGAAGAACCTACTATTCTTACTGTAGAAGTAGAACAGTTTTGCTCGTGATCTGCATGTAAAATTAATAACTTATCAAGAGCATTAACTAAAATAGGATTTTGTTTGTATTCGCTATTAGGTTTTTCAAACATCATTTTTAGAACGTTCTCAACATACCCTAATGAATTTGAACCATAATTTAATGGTAAGCCTTTTTTCTTACGCATAGTCCATGCAACTAACACAGGAAACTTCGCTAAAATCTTCACTATAGCATTGTACATTTCCTCTTCCGAATCAACATTTACAGATGTTGGATTAAAAGCTGTTAATGCTGAAGTTAATGATGATAATACTCCCATTGGATGAGCATTCTTAGGAAACGCATCTAATATTTTCTTTATTTCTTCATCAACTACAGATTCTTCTTTAATATCATCATGAAATTTATCTAGTTGTTCTTTTGTTGGTAAATCTCCAAAAATTAATGCATAAGCTACTTCTAAAAAGTCAGCTTTTTCAGCTAAATCTTCTATAGCATAACCTCGGTAACGTAAAACACCTTCTTCTCCATTTAAAAATGTAATAGCACTTTCACAAGATCCTGTATTCTTATATCCTGGATCTATAGTAGTAATACCTCCCGTAGCTCCTCTTAAAGCTTTGATATCGATAGCTACTTCATTTTCAGTACCTTTAATTAATGGAAAATCATACGTATTTTCACCTATTTGTAATTTTGCTATATCTGACATTTTTTATTTAAATTTTTATAATTTAAGTGATGCACGAAGATACCAATTTTTAAGAGATTTAGAAAATCTAGCCTTATAGATTTTTTATATCAAAAAATAACATATTACTATTTAAAGACTTCATAAAATTGACGATTTGTGCTGTTTAGAACAGTAATTATTTCATAAAAAAAAGCTGTCCCGGAAAAGACAGCTTTTTTATACTTTTTTATAGTAAATTATAATTATTTTATTTTGAAGGCATTTGACTGCGGATAATAAGCAATATCTGCTAACTCTTCCTCTATACGAAGTAGTTGATTGTATTTAGCCATACGATCAGATCTTGAGGCAGAACCAGTCTTGATTTGTCCTGTATTTAAAGCAACTGCTAAATCTGCAATGGTATTATCTTCTGTTTCTCCTGATCGGTGACTCATTACAGATGTATATCCTGCATTATGTGCCATATTTACAGCTGCAATAGTTTCAGTTAGTGTTCCTATTTGATTTACTTTAATTAATATAGAATTTGCTGTATCATTTTCTATTCCTCTTGATAAGCGTTCTACATTGGTTACAAACAAATCGTCTCCGACTAGTTGTACTTTATCTCCAACTTTTTCAGTTAAGTACTTCCATCCATCCCAATCATTTTCATCCATTCCATCTTCAATTGAAATAATTGGATACTTTTCTGCTAATTCTGCTAAATAATCTGCTTGTTCTTTACTTGTTCTTACTTTACCTTTTTCACCTTCAAACTTCGTGTAATCATATTTACCATTTACATAAAACTCTGCAGCTGCACAATCAAGCGCAATCATTATTTGATCTCCTAAACTATAACCCGCATTCTTTACTGCCAGTGCTATTGTATCTAGCGCATCTTCTGTTCCTTCTAAAGTTGGTGCAAAACCACCTTCATCTCCAACTGCTGTCGAAAGGTTTCTATCGTGTAATACTTTCTTAAGGTTGTGGAATATCTCTGAACCCATTTGCATTGCTTCAGAAAAATTATTTGCCTTAATTGGCATTACCATAAACTCTTGAAACGCTATAGGTGCATCAGAATGTGATCCTCCGTTGATGATATTCATCATTGGTACTGGTAATGTGTTTGCAGAAACTCCTCCTACATACCTGTATAATGGCATTCCTAATTCATTTGCCGCTGCCTTGGCAACAGCTAGTGATACTCCTAAAATTGCATTAGCACCTAACTTTGATTTATTTGGCGTTCCATCTAAATCAATCATCATCTGATCAATTAAATTTTGCTCAAATACCGATGTCCCTAATAACTCTTGTGCTATTAATGTATTAACATTATCAACTGCTTGCGATACTCCTTTACCCATGTAAGCATTTCCTCCATCACGCAGTTCAACAGCTTCATGTTCTCCTGTCGAAGCTCCAGATGGTACAGCTGCTCGTCCAAGTATTCCGTTCTCTGTTGCTACATCTACTTCTACAGTTGGGTTTCCTCTAGAATCAAATATTTGACGTGCGTGAATGTTGATAATTATACTCATTTCTTTTATTTTTTAGTTTATTTGTTTGTAGCTAATTTACAAATGCTATAAAATTTATACTCTAAATTTGCTAGTTTTTTACGAAATCGTTTTCTAACTAGGCTTTTGACTTTTTGATATTCGCAATGAATTCGTCGAATAAATATTCTGCATCATTTGGCCCTGGACTTGCTTCTGGATGGTACTGAACAGAAAAGACATTCTTACTCTTCATTTTTATTCCTGCTACTGTATTATCGTTCAAATGCACATGTGTGATTTCTACGTCATCATGTGCTTCAGTTTCTTCTCTGTTGATTGCAAAACCATGATTTTGTGATGTGATTTCACCTTTTCCAGTTATTAAATTCTTTACTGGATGATTAATACCTCTATGACCGTTATGCATTTTATAAGTAGATATTCCATTTGCTAGAGCTATAACTTGATGCCCCAGACAAATTCCAAATAAAGGTTGATCTTTCGTGATCACTTCTTTTGCTAAGTTTTGTGCGTCTATTAAAGGTTCTGGATCTCCTGGCCCATTGGAAATAAAGTAACCATCAGGATTCCAAGATGCTAATTCTTCAAACTTTGCATCGTATGGGTATACTTTTATGTAAGCATCTCTCTTCGCTAAATTCCTTAAAATATTCTTTTTAATCCCAATGTCTAATGCTGCTATTTTATACGTTGCATTTTCATTTCCTACGAAGTATGGTTCTTTAGTTGAAACTTTAGACGCCAACTCTAAACCTTCCATGTTTGGAGTTTCTGATAATTTCTTCTTTAGCTTATCAATATTTTCAACATCAGTTGAAATTATAGCATTCATTGCTCCATGTTCTCTTATATATGAAACTAAGGCTCTAGTATCAACATCTGAAATTGCTACTAAATTATTCTTTTCGAACCAATCTTTCAAATTTCCATCTGAATCTACTCTGGAATGTGTAAAACTAAAGTTTCTACAAATCAAACCAGAAATCTTTATTCCATCCGACTCTACCTCATCATTATTAATCCCATAATTTCCTATATGAGCATTTGTAGTTACCATTAACTGACCAAAGTAAGATGGATCTGTAAAGATTTCTTGATAACCTGTCATACCTGTATTGAAACAAATCTCTCCAGTTGAAGTTCCTTCAATACCTACCGATTTTCCATAAAAAATAGTCCCATCTGCTAATAAGACTAATGCCTTTTGTTGTTGCTTATATTTCATTTAGTGTGCTGTGTGTTTTGAATCACAAAATTATATAAAAAAAGGGATAAACATTAAATGTTCATCCCTTTTATATTGTTGATAAATAATATCATCCTTACTCTTCTTCTTGTGAAGTTTCAGTATCATTGACAATAGGAGCAGCTTTTGCACCACTTCCACGACGACTACGACGTGTATTTTTCTTAGCTTTCTTTCCGTTAGGATTGTATAGTTCATTGTAATCAACTAGCTCAACCATTGCCATAGGAGCGTTATCTCCTTGACGATTTCCTAGCTTAATGATACGAACATATCCTCCTGGTCTATCTCCTATTTTAACAGAAATTTCCTTGAATAATTCTGTTACAGCATATTTGTTTCTCAAATAACTAAATACAACACGTCTGTTGTGTGTATTCTTTTCAGCAGTAGCATTATTTTCAGCTTTTGCCTTAGTTATGATTGGCTCAACAAATTTACGTAAAGCTTTTGCTTTTGCTTCTGTAGTGTTAATACGCTTATGTTCAATTAATGAACAAGCCATATTAGCAAGCATAGCTTTTCTATGCGCTGTTTTTCTACCTAAATGGTTGAATTTTTTACCGTGTCTCATGACCTTTGTTTTTAACTTTTATCTTGCTCTACCCTTTGTGGGGAGCAAAACTATAAAAGTTGTTAATCTCTATCTAATTTATATTTTCCTAAATCCATTCCAAAACTTAAGCCTTTATTATTCACTAACTCTTCTAATTCAGTTAATGATTTTTTACCAAAGTTTCTAAACTTCATTAAGTCACTCTTGTTAAATGACACTAAATCTCCTAATGTATCTACTTCAGCAGCTTTTAAACAGTTTAAAGCACGGACTGAAAGATCCATATCTACTAATTTAGTTTTTAATAACTGACGCATGTGAAGAGATTCTTCATCGTATGTTTCAGTTTGAGCGATTTCATCAGCTTCTAAGGTTATTCTTTCATCAGAGAATAACATGAAGTGGTGAATCAATATTTTTGCAGCTTCCGTTAAAGCATCTTTTGGATTTATTGAACCATCAGTATCTATATCAAAAACTAATTTTTCGTAATCTGTTTTTTGCTCTACACGGAAATTTTCAATTCCGTATTTTACATTCTTAATAGGTGTAAAAATAGAATCTGTAAAAATAGTTCCTAATGGAGCACCAGATTTCTTATTCTCTTCTGCTGGTACAAACCCTCTTCCCTTTTCTATCGTAATTTCTGCATTAATCTTAACAGATTTATCCATATTACAAATAACAAGGTCTGGATTTAATACTTGAAAACCAGAAATGAACTTCTGTAAATCTCCTGCTGTTAATTGATCTTGACCAGATACTGCTATCGTTACTGTTTCTCTATCTGATTCTTCTATTTGCTTTTTAAAACGAACTTGTTTTAAATTCAAAATCATTTCAGTAACATCTTCCACAACTCCTTTAATAGTAGAAAACTCATGCTCTACACCATCTATTCTCAACGATGTAATTGCGAAACCTTCTAATGAAGATAACAACACTCTACGTAGTGCATTTCCTACAGTTAAACCAAAACCTGGTTCTAGAGGTCTGAATTCAAATCTACCAGAAAAATCGGTAGATTCAATCATAATAACTTTATCGGGCTTTTGAAAATTTAAAATCGCCATTTTTGTCCTTCGTTTTAATTGTTACTTAGTTGCGCGGTTTATAAGTTTGAAGAATACAAATAGACCCTTTGGCTAAATACCAATATGATTAATTTATTATTTAGAATATAATTCTACTATTAACTGCTCTTTAATGTTTTCTGGAATTTGAAGTCTTTCTGGAGCCTTTATAAAAGTACCTGACTTTTGGTCAGAATTCCAACTTAACCATTCATAAACATTACTGTTTGCAGCTAAAGCGTTTTCAATTGCATCTAATGATTTAGATTTTTCTCTTACCTCAATTACATCTCCAGCTTTAAGGCTATATGAAGGAATATTTACAATACTTCCATTCACTGTAATATGACGGTGAGAAACTAATTGACGAGCACCTCTACGAGAGTTAGCGATACCTAAACGAAATACAGTGTTATCTAAACGAGATTCACAAAGTTGTAATAAAACTTCCCCTGTAATACCTCCTGAAGCTTGCGCTTTTTTAAATAAGTTACGGAATTGACGCTCTAATATACCATAAGAATATTTAGCTTTTTGCTTTTCCATTAACTGAACTGAATATTCAGATTTTTTTCCTCTTCTTTTACCAACACCATGTTGTCCTGGAGGGTAATTTCTTTTTTCGAAGTTTTTATCTTCTCCGAAGATTGCCTCGCCAAATTTACGAGCAATTTTAGTTTTTGGTCCTGTATATCTTGCCATTTCTTTGTTTTTATAGCAGGGATTGTGAATTAAGGCTAAACTCCTTCGACAATCATGTTATCCTACTAGATTAAAATATTTAATTATACTCTTCTTCTCTTAGGAGGGCGACATCCATTGTGAGGTATTGGAGTAACGTCAATGATTTCTGTTACTTCAATTCCTGTATTGTGGATAGATCTTATTGCAGATTCTCTACCGTTACCTGGTCCTTTAACGTACACTTTTACTTTACGTAATCCAGCTTCTTTAGCTTTAGATGCACAGTCTTCAGCTGCTAATTGTGCAGCATAAGGAGTATTCTTTTTAGATCCTCTGAATCCCATTTTACCGGCAGATGACCAAGAGATTACATCTCCTTTTTTATTTGTTAAAGAAATAATGATGTTGTTAAATGATGCTGTTACATGAGCTTC
>JAHDDQ010000069.1 GCA_020629275.1 Tenacibaculum sp.
TGAAAAAACTAACTAACCATCTATTTTTAGTATCGAAAAGATCATTATTACCATTCTTCGCTCAACCAAAGCGAATCTTTTCTTAAATAGAGTTCCCAAACTAACTTTTCAATGAATTTAATTCTATTTAGTATTAATCTTTAAAATCAAATTTCAATTTTTTAGTCTCTATATATGCCTTATAATTAAAGTATAAGAAAATATTAACACTAAGTATGTTTATAGTTCTTGTAGTCGTATTTATAATTTACATATATTTGATTGTATTTTTACAGACACGAATATATAACTTTTTTACAACTAAAAAAACTTTTTTACAACTTTTTACAATTATATTGTAATTCCTAAGTATGGTTAATTACGAAGACGATAAAAATAACAAGATATTAAAATTAGCCTTATCTAGGCTCAAGCTTAGATTTCCAGTAGCTGAAATTGCCAAAAAAACTGGATATTCAAAAGGTAATATTAGCAATTACATAAAGAACAAAAAGCCAGTATCCGATAACTTTTTAGAAAACTTCCTGATAAAATATGATTTATCTATGAATGAATTGTGCGCTGAGATAGAGGTTTTAGAGGTAAACGATAAAGAAGTTAACTTTAAATTTTTATATAGCGAATCACAGATTGAAGAAAAATTCAAAGATATTGATGATAATGAATTTGGGTTATATTTTGAAAATAATAAAAGACGATTGATTAAAAATAAATTAATTAACTCGATAATTAAAAAGGAAGCTTGGGTTATAATTAATGAAGAGTTTACTAAAGAGATATTAGAAAAAAGAGGAAAGGATAAAAAATAATTTTAGTAAATCTAACTATTGCTAGTTATTATTTTCAGTTGTTTTAAAAATTTATCTTCATCGAAGGTGCTTTCTTTAAGATTATGTAAATTTTTAATTTCTCTTTTTATTCTTAATATTTCTTTTTCATTCTGTTCAATGACTAATTCTATTAATTTATTGTAATCTTCTTTCTTTATGCAGTCTAAGGATTTTAGTTTTTCTAGAATTCTACGTTTCTCTTTATTTTTCATTCTTTTACTTAGTGATTTTTTTGAAAGTATCCCACATATTTTTATCGAACTCTTCTTTGTTTATTGAGTGAGATTTAGAATTTCTAATTGACATAACTAAAGATATTAGTTCTCTAACTTTAAATTTGAGCTTATCAGATTGCGAAGTTATTTTTATGTAAACAATAGTAAAAAAAGAATTTACCAAGTCTAATAACTCTTTTGAGAAAACCACACACAATGTCATAATTGATGCAGATGACCACCCTATTAGTTCAGTATAAAATCCTTCATCTATTTTGTCAAAAGGAGCTATTATAAATAATAATTGATAACAATATAAAAGAGCCGTAGGGATTAAAAAAGTTTTAAAATTGACTGTTTTTCTAAATAATCTAATAGGTTGAGGGTCTAAGTAAAAAATCAAAATAAATAATAAAGGAGCAACCTTAGACAAAAGAGCGAAGAGGAAAGAATAAGAGCTTGAAAACCCATTGAAACTCCAATCAAAACCGAAAATATTAATCTTTTTAACTTTTGGTAAGAATCTGTAGCTAAACAAAAAAATAGGTAGAATAGCTACAGATAAATAACAAAATAAATCTTTCAAATTATTTTTAACCTCTATCTCCTGGTTCAATATCTTTTTTATCGATACTTTGTTCATTTCTTTCAATTCCTTTTAAAGTGTTATCAGTACAGCTAGATAAAAATCCAATACTAAATACACATGCAATAACTAAAATTACTTTTTTCATTTTACTCTATTTTAAAAATTAATACTAGAGTAAATATAAAACAGTAATTAATGTTTTATTAAAATTTTAGAATATAACTAGAAATAAAATCCAAGGCGTAGTTCCTTTCGTTAAGGTAAATGACATATTTGGTTTCGTTTCGGGGTCGAATTCTAAAATTACTTAGGATGTAAAGATATAAATTATTTACTAAGAATAAAGCAGATATTATTTGTATAGTTGTATTTATTAGGACTTAAGAAAATTAACAATCATGCTTAAGAGATTAGATTAAGTTCTTTACTCGAAAGATTGATACGATAATATGATTTTTTTGATTATTTGTATGCCAGTATTAAGAAATTGGATTCAAAGATTTTAGCTTGACACGTTTGTTTTTTTTTTTGAAGGCGTAGGTTAGTTGGTTATTTGTTATAGTTCCTTGGATATCATTCTAACAAATACTTGTGAAGATTTTTAAAAATATATTTACTTATAGATTAAAGCTATAAATATCTTTTTAAATTATCTAATTCATTCCCTTCTTATTTTTGTAAAAAAACAAACCCTTGATAGTCAATAACTTCAAGGGTTTTATGGTGGTGCCTCCAGGAATCGAACCAGGGACACAAGGATTTTCAGTCCTTTGCTCTACCAACTGAGCTAAGGCACCATCGCATTAGCGGTGGCAAATATACTACCTTTTTTTTAATCCAACCAAAAAAAAATAAAAAAAATCTGTTATAAATTTGCAAATCATTTTAAATGAATAGATGGATTTAATTATAGATGTAGGTAATACTAGAGTAAAAGTTGCTGTTTTTGAGAGAGATAAAATTATTGAAAAAGATATTTTTAGCAAGGAAAAAATTATATCAGGAATAGAAGAAATTTGTAAAAAGAATACAATAAATGAAGGAATAATATCTGCAGTAGCTACTTTATCAAGTGAAAAAATATCAGAATTGAAGGAAATACTACTATTAAAAGAATTGACTCACGAAACTAAAGTTCCTTTTCATAACAATTACGGAACTCCTAAAACATTAGGAGTAGATAGAATAGCCCTGGCTGCATATGCTACAGGTTATCATACAAATAAAAACACACTTATTATTGATGCAGGAACTTGTGTAACTTTCGATTTTGTAGATAAAAAAGGAGTATATCATGGAGGCGCCATATCACCTGGTGTAAACATGAGATATCAATCGTTAAACAATTACACTTCAAAATTACCGTTATTAAAAGCTGTAATACCTTCCGATTTTATAGGAAATAATACTGTCAATTGTATCCATTCGGGTGTTGTAAATGGTATTTGCAATGAAATAGATGGGGTAATCAATCAATACAAAAAAAAATATGGAGATTTAACAGTACTTTTAACAGGCGGGGATACAATTTTTTTGGCTAAGCAATTAAAAAATGACATATTTGCCAATCCAAATTTGGTTTTGGAGGGATTACACAAAATTTTGATTTATAATAGATAGAATGATAAAAAGATTTCTTACTGTATTTCTTACAGTAATATCAGCAACGGTAATGGTAGCTCAAAGAACTAGTTCATCGCCGTATTCTTTTTTTGGAATAGGAGAAGATATCAGCAGAGCTACGATTGAACAAGCTTCCATGGGTGGAATAGGGGTAGCTTCAAAAGATTATAACCACTTGAACTTTGTAAATCCAGCGGCCAATGCAGATTTAAGATATGCTACTTACGGTATTGGAGGAGAATTATCGCTTTTGAATGAAAAAAGTAATACTTCAAACGAATCAGGAAATACCACTTCTTTACGATACATAGCTTTAGGCTTTCCTATTGGTAAAAAAGCTGGTTTTACAGCCGGACTACAGCCGGTTTCATCTGTAGGATATTCATTATTATCCAATACAGAAGATACTGATGGTACCATATTAGAGGCGGAAAGATTTAGAGGTAGCGGAGGAACGACTCGTTTATTTGGAGGTTTCGGTATAAATGTATACAAGGGTTTAGCTTTAGGATTTGAAGCAGGTTTTGTTTTTGGTAATATTGAAAATAATATTTTGAACCAAAGACGAGACGTAGATTTGTCAACAAAATACGTAAAGAACTCTATCGTTAGAGGAGGACAATTCAAGTTAGGTGCACAATATAAAACTAAAGTAAAAAAGGAATTAGATTTAAATGTAGGTTTAGTTTTTCAATTAGAAAATACATTAAATGTTACAGGAAGCGAGCGATTGTTTACACTTGAATTCTCTAGTAGTGGATTTGAAATCCCTAAAGATGAATTATACAATAGGTCTCTTTCAGGGAGTCTTACAAATCCAGTAAAAACAATTTTCGGAGCCGGTATTGGAAAAGAGAATAAATGGTTTGCTGGTATCGATTATGAGTTTCAAGACGCATTCGACAACCAAGGAAACTTAGTTTCAGGTTCAACATATAGATTTGAGCCTTCAAATAGATTATCATTAGGAGGATATTACATTCCAAAAATCAATTCTATTTCAAATTACTGGGATAGAGTAACTTATAGAGCTGGTTTGCGTTTTGAAGACACAGGTTTATTAGTTGACGGAACAGGAACAGGAAATAATTTTACATCAATTAAGGATTTTGGCATAAATGTTGGTTTTGGTTTACCGTTACCGAGACAATTATCTAGTGTAAATCTAGGTTTTGAGTATGGTCAGAAAGGAACAATTGATAATAATTTAATAAAAGAGAATTATTTTAACATAAGATTAAGTTTATCTTTGAATAGTGTAAACTGGTTTAAGAAAAGAAGGATAGATTAACAAAAAATGATAATGATGAAAAAAAACACATATCTATTAGTAGGGCTTTTTTTATTTATGGCTCTAAGTGTAAAAGCACAGGCAAGTCAAGAATGTAACATTAAGTACAATCTTTTCAAAGGAAATGTAACAACAAAAAAATACGATCAGGCTAAACCAGATTTAGAATGGTTAATAGCAAACTGTCCAACGTTATCAGTTAACATATATAAGTATGGAGCTAAGGTTGCTGAAAAAACAAAAGATGGAGCATTAGCAAAAAAAGTATACGAATCTAGGTTAGTTAATTTCCCTAACAAAGGTGTTGCAAAAGCACATAGTGATTATGCAACTTTTTTATTAGAAAACAAATTAGCTTCTGAAGATGAGGTTTTTGCTATGTTAGAAAAAGGATACAAGGTAAGTCCTAAAGATATGGGAGTTAAAAACATCTTTAGATATTTCACTGGAGTTACTAACAGGTTTAAGGATGCCAATCCACAGAAAGTATTCGATACTTATGATGACGTTATGGAATCGGTAGGAGAAAAATTAGAAGACTACAGTAATAAAATTGCTCCTTTAATAGAGAAAGATTCACTAGGAACAATAGACGCTAAAGAAAAGAAAAGATTAAGAGCATACACGATTAATTCTAAAGCTTTAGGTCAGGTTGAAGGTGGTTTAGATGCTATGATATCAGAAATCGCTACTTGTGAAAGATTGATTCCAATCTACACTAGAGATTATGAAGCAAATAAAGCTGATGGAGTTTGGTTGCGAAGAGCTGTTTCAAGAATGTATAATAAAGGATGTCAATCAGATCCATTATTTGAAAAATTAGCAAAGTCATACGCAGACGTAACACAATCTTCAGATGCATTTAACTTTGTAGCTGGTGTTTTAGAGAAAAACGGAGATAAATCTGGAGCTAAACAAATGAGAAAGAAAGCATTTGATTTAGAAACAGATCCTAAAGTAAAAGCTAAGTTGAAGTTAAGAGAAGCACAAGGGTTTGGAGGAAGTAGAGGTAGAGCACTTGCTTACGAGGCTTTAAAATATAATCCAAACTTAGGTAAGGCTTACTTATACATTGCTAGTTTGTATGCTAAAAGTGCGAACTCATGTGGAAAAGACGAGTTTGAAAAAAGAATGGTATATGTGGCTGCATTAAATAAAGCACAAAGAGCACAGAGAGTTGATCCAGGATGTGGAGCAGGAAGATACATTAGAAGTTACAAAGGAAACATTCCTACAAAGAAGTTAATCTTTACAAAAGGTGTAGCTTCGGGAAGTTCTCATAAAATCGGATGTTGGATTGGAGAAACTGTTCGTATCCCTTAATAAGTACTATGAAAATAGTTCAAAATAAAATATATAAAAACATTGCTATCATCAGTTTGGTAGCAATGTTTTTTTCTTGTACAAATGATACTAAGAAAGTAAGGGATTTATTAGCAGATAAAAACTTACCTATTGGGGTGGCAACTAATGCTTTTCATGTATACAAAGACTCTGGAAAAATGACTTCTAAATTAGTGACACCCTTGTTACACGATTTTTCGAATAGAAAAGCACACCCGTATAATGAATTTCCTAAAGGAATTAAAATAGTGACTTTCGATAATGACGGGAAAGATTCCACAACAATAACAGGAAACTATGCATTATCTTATGCTAAAACTAGAGTCTCTGAAATCAAAGGAAATGTAGTAGTTTTTAACCATACAGATAAAGCTAAATTAGAGACTAATCAGTTGTTCTGGGACCAGAAAGAAAAATACTTTTTTACAGAAGATGGTTTTAGATTAACTACTGTAAATGATACAATTAATGGTTTTGGATTTGAATCTAAGCAAAACCTATCGCAATGGATACTTAAAGATATTACAGGAGAAATAGAAACGAAACAAGAATAACAATAATGAATAAACTTTGGAAATACACACAATATGGTTATATTGTTGTTGCAATCGTATTGCTAATAGATGCTATAACTAGGTGGAGTACTGATAGAAATCAAGCGTATTTTAGTATAGTTTTTGCAGTATTTATTACAGCAATCTTCTTTTTTAAACGTTGGTTTAGAAGAAAAATAGAAAAAAAGAATAATGAACGTAAATGAGTTACGAAATCCCAATTATAATAATTTCGGTTATTTTCTCTGCATTCTTCTCTGGTATGGAAATAGCTTTCGTATCAGCTAATAAGTTACATATAGAACTCGAAAAAAAGAGGGAAGGATTTTTATCGAAAATCTTAGCTAAGATTACACAAAAATCATCGAAGTTTATTACTACAATGCTAGTTGGAAATAATATAGCGTTAGTGATATATAGTTATTTTATGGGAGCCCTTTTAATGCAATGGTTCCAGTCGTTCTTACCTTCAAATTACACCATTATAACTACAGTATTACACGATCTAAAATTACTGACGCAAACTGTAATTTCTACCTTAGTTATATTGGTTACAGCAGAGTTTTTACCCAAAGCTATTTTTAGAGTTTATGCAAATGAAGCCTTAAAAATCTTTGCAATACCCGCTTATTTCTTCTTTTTGTTATTTTATGTAATTTCCAGTGTAATTTCTAGGATTTCAGATTTTCTATTACGTGTTCTCTTTAAAACAAAAGAAGATGAAATTCAAACAGAATTTAGTAAAGAGGAACTAGGTAATTACATCACGGAACAATTAGAAACTAGTAACGATGAAGAGGAAGTGGATTCAGAGATACAAATTTTTCAAAATGCTTTAGAATTCCATAAAGTAAAAGCTAGAGAGATTATGGTGCCAAGAACAGAAATTATGGCTATTGAATTACACCAGTCTGTGGCTAATTTAAAAAGAGCATTCATAGAAACAGGCTTTTCTAAAATTTTGGTTTATAAAAATTCATTAGATGATATTTTAGGTTATGTAAATGCATTCGAGTTATTTAAGAAACCAAGAACAATTAAGTCAATTTTATTGCCTGTTGAAGTAGTACCCGAATCAATGATAATAAATGATGTTTTAAACGGGTTAATGAAGAAGAGGAAAAGTATTGCGGTGGTAGTAGACGAATATGGAGGGACATCAGGAATAATTACTGTTGAGGACATTGTGGAAGAACTTTTTGGAGAAATTGAAGATGAGCACGATAGCCAAGAGTTACTAGAAGAGCAATTAGGAAAAACTGAGTTTAATTTTTCTGCGCGTTTGGAGGTTGATTATTTAAATGAAGAGTACAATTTAGAAATCCCTAAAGAAGAAGCTTACGAAACATTAGGAGGTTTTATTATTCATCATACTGAAAGTATCCCCGAACAGAACGAAGAATTAGCAATAGATAAATTCAAAATAAAGATAACAAAGGTTAGCTCTACTAAGATAGACACAATACACTTCAAAGTTATTACTAAAGAAAATTAGATTTCTTACCTTTTCAATTAGAAATAAAAGGTTTAAAACCATAAAAATATTGCATTATTAAATGCGAAATTGTATTTTCGCACACTGTTAATAAAAAAATGTAGTATGGCAATTTTATCGAAAATTAGGGAGCGTTCAATGTTCCTAATTCTTGTAATAGGTTTAGCATTATTTGCTTTTGTATTAGATCCATCAACTTTATCGGATTTCTTTAATTCAAGTAAAGTTAATCAAGTAGGAGAAGTAAATGGTGAAACAATATCACGTCAAGAGTTTGCAGAAGCTCTAGATAATTACAAAGCACAAACAGGTAACAGAGTATCTGAAATGCAGGCTGCCAAAGCAGTTTGGAATAACTTAATACGTCAAAAAATATACGATAGTCAATTAAGTGAAGCAGGAATAACAGTAGGAGAAGCAGATATTCTAAATGCATTATACGATACTGAGTTCATAAAGAATGACCCTAGATTTCAAACAACTGAAGTTTTCGATAAAAGTAAATTTAAAGAGTTTTTAGCAACTATCAAAGCTGAAAATGGAGACGAATGGAAGAACTGGCAAAACTACATGGTTTCGGTTAAGAATAATCTTCAGAAGACAACCTATGATAACCTAGTAGCTTCTGGATTAGGAGCTTCATTAGAAGAGGGGAAAGCTGAATACAACGCTGAAAACACTAAGATTAATACTAGTTTAGTTTACTTACCTTACACTACAGTTTCTGACAGTTTAATAAAAGTAACTAAACCAGAAATACAGAACTACATTAAAAAACACGCTTCAGAGTTTGAGGTTGAATCTTCAAGAGATGTGAAGTTTGTTAAATTTGATATTGTACCTTCAGCAGAAGATGAAGCAGAGATCAAAACAGAAGTAGGAAAGTTATTAGAAGACGCAACTTCAGAAAATGGAGCCACTATCAAAGGTCTTAAAACAACAACATCATACAAAGTATTTTTCGATGAAAATAAATCTGATGTTCCTTTTAACGATGCAATCCAATTTAAATCACAAGTACCACAGACTATAGCTGAAAAATTATTTGAAGGAAATGAAGGGGATGTTTTTGGTCCTTATAAAGATGGTGATTTTTATAAATTATCTAAGATTACAAAAACCTTACAAATTCCAGATTCTGTAAAAGCACGTCATATTTTAATTCCTTTTGTAGGTTCTAATTCAGCTACTCCTGAAACAAAGAAAACAGAAGAACAAGCGAAGAAGACAGCAGATAGCATTGCTAATATTGTAAAAATAAGTTCAGACAAATTTGCTGATTTAGCTAAAGATTTTTCCAAAGATAAATCTAATGCAGACAAAGGAGGAGAGTTAGATTGGTTTACTTACACAAGAATGGTACCTGAATTTAGAGACTATACTTTTAATAATAAGAAAGGTGATGTTGGAGTAGTAAAAACTGCTTTCGGTTTTCATATTATAGAAATACAAGATCAAAAAAACTTTCAGAAAGCATTGCAATTAGTTACTTATGGACGTAAAATTGAAGCTTCCGAAGCAACAGAGAATACAATTTTCCAGCAAGCAGAAACATTTGCTCAAAACGTTTCTAAAGGTACTAATATTGAAGAGTTAGCTAAAGATAAAAAGTTAACTGTGTTACCAGCTGTAGGACTTAAGAGCCTAGATGAAAACGTACCGGGTTTAGGAAATGAAAGAGAAGTTATTTCTTGGGCTTTTGATAAAGAGGTTTCTGTAGGAGATTATAAGCGTTTCGATGTAAATGGAGGTTATGTTGTAGCTACATTAACAGATGTAACACCTAAAGGTTTAATGCCAGTTGATAAAGCAATATCAAGAGTGCGTCCTATTTTAGTAAATGAGAAAAAAGCAGAAATTTTAAAAGGTAGAATAAAAGGTTCAACATTGGAAGAGATAGCAACAGCTACTAAGCAGTCTACTAAAACTGTTACTGATGTGAATTTAAAGTCGCCTACCATAACTGGTATTGGTTATGAACCTAAAGTAGTAGGAGCAATGTTAAATGCTAAGAAGGATCAAGTATATAAAAATATTGTAGGTGATAGAGGCGTATATGCTTTTAAAGTAACTAATAAAGTAGCACCAACCGTTTTACCAAACTATGATACTTACAGAAAGCGTATAGCTAACCAAAGAAAAAATCAAAAGTATAACATGTTTGAAGCTATAAAGAAATCTTCAGATATCGAAGATGGAGTAAGTTCTTTCTATGGAGTTCAAGAATAGTTAGCAAAATTTACTAGATATAATAAAATAAAAAAGACGGAGTTTTAACTCCGTCTTTTTTATTTTATTATAAACTCTATTTCTTCAGAACCTTAAAGGTTTTCTTTGTGTTTTGATATTCTATATTAACGATGTATAATCCTCCTGATAACTCAGAAATAGCATCTTTAGATGTAAATGAGTTATAGTTTGATGTTAGATTTTCACTGATTAATAGTTTTCCATTTAGAGTATAAATTTTCATTGTAATAGCATTGATACTAAGATTAGAAGTGTTTATAAATTCTATTGAATTAGTAATTGTATTCGTTAATAAATTGATGTCTAACGTTGATAGGTTTTGAATTTTAGATGTATTATCATATACTTTTTGATTGGATAAATTACCAATAGTAAATCCTGAAATTAATGAGCGTTTAAAGTTGTTATCACTAGCTGTTATGAATGTACTGTACACTCCTTCACTAAAACTTGAAGTATCTAGGATAAAACTATTAGATTCAGATTCATAATCTAAAGAAAGAACAGCTGTTTCATTACTAGTTTCGTTTCCAAAAAGTGTATTAGTCTTATCTATAACAGCAATAACTTCAATATTTTTAACTGGTGTTTCAATATTTTCAAAGGAAATACTAATTGTATTTTTATGCTTAATAACTTCATAATTCATTTTTGGACCTTCAGGAAAATGCGCAAATGCTGCAAAGCGAGAATTTCCTTCTATTGTAGTCGTTTCAGAGTTTTTTAATACATAGCGACTGCAATATTCATCAAATACATTAGAGCGATTCATTTGTGCTCTATTGAGCTTCATATTATTAGTGTATAGCGTAAAATCTTTTGCCTTTTTCTCATGAAATACTTCTAATTGTACAGATTTTGAATGCTTATCAAGAACTAATTGATCGTAACTATTTTCAGAATTTATAATCTGATAATTACTAGAAACTATATTACGATCATTATTCGCAGTATCAGGTAGAAACTTTGCATTTAAATTATCATTCAAATACGGTTTTATGTGTTTCCATACGTATTGACCAAAAGCAACATCAATATGGTCATATTTAGCTTCTCCTTTCCTAAATAGAAAATTAGCGTTGGGTCTTAAAGAACTGCTGTAAGCTGTAACGCCATCATTAGTACCTTGTGCAACATATAATATAGCTCCACTAGTTAACATTAAAGGAGATAGTAATGTGTGTCCGTTGCTAAATCCAGAAGCACCAAAAACATAAAATTTTTCAGGTTCATTATTGCTTAATGAATCAAAATAAGGTCTAACAACATCGCTACAATAATAGGTAGTAGAAGTTGCGCTACCTTCATTTAATCCAGTTTTACTCCAAATCCAATTAAACCACCACTGTTGAGAAACGTCCGCCAAGTAAGTACCCCAAAAAGGTGTGCCCAAAGCAAAGACTCTTTTTACTTTATAACTTTTATTATGAGAGAACATTGCAACTTCAGCGGCTTTACCTCCATTACTGTGGGCAAGAATTGAAAGTTGATCAACATTATATTTTTGGGTAATAATGTCTATTGCTTCGGCTAATAATTCTCCATTCTTCCACATTCCTTTACCTCTAGTTGTAGCTACAAAAGCTACTTGATATCCAGAATTATAGGCTTTTTCATAAAATGTATTGTTAGTAAAGAACAATTGATTTAAATCGATATAGCCGTGATTAAATAATAAAACTTCTCCATTGAAGTTTGACGGTTTCTTTCCGTAATGGATAGTAGATTTTACTAAAGGTCCTATAAAAAAAGAACTTAAATGATCAGGTGAAGGTAATTGTTTTTCTAAAAAGCGTTGAGAGAAAATTGTAGTAACAAAGAAGAATGTTACAATTGAGATGGTAATTTTTAACTTCATTATCGGGAGGTTTAATATTAATAAACTTAAATATATTCAAAAAATTAACACTTTAGATGTGTTAAATATAATTTTTGAAATTATTTTTTAGTATATGATTAATATTAATGCAAAAAAGAAGCAATCTAGAATTCTAGATTGCTTCTTTTTTTTATGATAATAACTACGATTTAATAGTCTATTTTAAGCATTTAAAGGCTTTCCGTCCCATGCAGCTTTAGCAGCTTCTTTTACTCCTTCAGAATATGTAGGGTGACCATGACAAATTCTAGCAATATCTTCAGCAGATGCTCTAAATTCCATTGCTACAGCCATTTCCATGATTAAATCAGCAACACGAGCGCCAACCATATGAACACCTAATACTTCATCTGTATGTTTATCTGCTAATACTTTCACAAAACCATCTATATCTCCACTTGCTCTAGATCTTCCTAAAGCACGCATAGAGAATTTACCTGATTTGTATTCAATATTAGCCTTTTTAAGCTCTTCCTCTGTTTTTCCAACAGCAGCAACCTCTGGCCAAGTATAAATAATCCCAGGAACTAAATTATAGTCAATATGTGGTTTTTGTCCTGCTAAATATTCAGCAACAACAACACCTTCTTCTTCAGCTTTGTGGGCTAACATTGCACCACGAACAACATCACCTATAGCATATATATTAGAAACGTTAGTTTGTAAATGATCGTTAACTTCTACTTGTCCTCTTTCGTTAGCTTTTATACCAGCTTTATCTAAAGCTAAACCGTCAGTATATGCATGTCTTCCTACAGCTACTAAACAGTAGTCACCTTTAAACTCAACTTCTTCACCTTTTTTGTTTGTAGCTTTAACGATAACTTCATCTCCTTTACGCTCAACAGCAGTAACTCCATGGTTTACGTTAAATTTCATTCCTTGTTTCTTTAAAACTTTAGTAAGTTCTTTAGAAACATCTTTATCCATTGTAGGTGTAATTGCTGGCGCATATTCTATAACAGAAACATCAGCACCTAAGCGTTTGTATACTGAGCCTAATTCAAGACCTATAACACCACCACCAATAACTAATAAGTGTTTTGGAACTTCTTTTAGTTTCAAGGCTTCAGTTGAAGTTATAATACGATCTTTATCTAAAGTGATAAAAGGTAAAGATGAAGGTTTAGAACCCGTTGCAATAATAATATTAGTGCCTTCTATAACTTCAGACGTACCGTCATTTTTAGTCACTTTAACATGAGTAGCATCTTCAAAAGAACCTAATCCTTCATAAACATCTATGTCATTTTTATCCATTAAAAATTTAACACCCCCTGTAGTTTGCTCGACTACTTTAGACTTACGATCGATCATTTTTTGAAAATCGTATGAAGGGTTTTCAACAGAAATACCATGTTCTTCAAAGTGATGTGTAGCATCATAATAATGATGAGAACTATCCAACAAAGCCTTTGAAGGGATACATCCAACGTTTAAACAAGTTCCTCCTAAAGTGGAATATTTTTCGATAATGGCAACTTTCTTGCCTAACTGTGAAGCTCTAACCGCAGCTATATATCCACCTGGACCAGAACCTATAACGATGATATCGTATTTCATTTGTATTCGTTGTTTTAATTACAAAGCTACACATAAATGTTGATTTTTAGAAAGGAAGTTTATTTTTGTTTACATCGATTATTTATTACGAATTTTGCAATATGAATCATGTACTAATAATAGGCTATGTTTGGGTAGAACCTACTTCGTCTGCAGCAGGTAGTAGAATGTTACAGCTAATAACATTTTTTAAGCAATATGGATACGCTGTAACCTTTGCTTCACCTGCACAAAAAGGAGAAAATGCAGTTGATTTAATAGAGTTAGAGGTGAATGAAGTTAGCATTACACTTAATTCATCTTCTTTTGATAGTTTCATTACAGAATTAAATCCGTCGATAGTACTTTTTGATCGTTTTATGATGGAGGAGCAATTTGGATGGAGAGTTGCTGAAAATTGTCCTAACGCACTTCGAATATTAGATACAGAAGATTTACACTTCTTAAGAAAGGTAAGGTATCAACAGTTGAAAAATAGAGAATCATTCTCTGAAAAAGCGCTATTGAAATCTGAGGAGGCGAAGAGAGAAATAGCATCGATTTTAAGATGTGATTTTAGTTTAATAATTTCATCTTACGAAATGAAATTATTACAAAATGTATTTTCTGTAGATAAAAAAAGATTGTTGTACATACCGTTTTTGTTACCGAAGATAAATGCAGTTGAAATTTCTAATTGGCTTTCTTTTCAAGAAAGAGAAGATTTTATCTTCGTAGGAAATTTTTTTCATGCACCTAATGTAGATGCTGTGTTGCAATTACAGCGACTTTGGAATAAAATCCATAAGAAATTACCACAAGTCAAGCTACATATTTACGGAGCTTATAGCACACAACAAATAACGCAAATGCATAAGCCTGAGAAAGGTTTTCTTATTCATGGATATACTGAGGATATTAAGGCTAAAGTGAGTAGGGCTAGAGTGGTTTTAGCACCTTTGCGTTTTGGAGCTGGTATTAAAGGAAAACTTACTGAAGCTATGTTGTGTGGTACACCTAGTTGCACAACTAAGATTGGAGCAGAAGGAATGCACGATGATTTATCATGGAGTGGAGAGATTGCTGAGAATGAAGATGATTTTATAGACAAAGCTGTAATGCTTTACACCTCAGAAAATAGATGGCATGAAACTCAGCAAAATGGAATTGCGATTATCAATAAGATCTATGATAGAGATAAATTGAAAAAGAAGTTTTTAAATACAATTCAAGATTATGAAACTTACAAAGAAAAGTACAGAACATTAAATTTTATAGGAAACTTACTACAGCATCAAACTATGAAAGCTTCAAAGTATATGAGTAAATGGATTGAAGAGAAAAATAAGCATTTACCTAATAATTGATTAAAAGCAAAAAATACTGCCCGTTATGAGCAGTATTTATTAGTTTAATGAAAAGTTTTTTAGTGTTTATCCACACTGTCCAAGTCTATCCCATCCGCCAGAAACTCTTTCGAATAAGAAGCCTCTGAATGTTACACGAGCACCAATAGGATAAGATCTTCCAGAAACATAAGCACTTACGCCATCACAGATATCGCTATTACTACTTCCAGGATACATTTGATTAATTCCTTGAATGTCTCCTGCAGAAAGGCCATCTCTTTGAACATTAAAAGTTGAACCATTTTTTCTTACAATTGTAGGTTCTCCATTTGCTGAAAAGAAAAATGAACCATACATCATTATTGAACCTAAGTCTAAATTACGAGTATATTCAGCACCATCTTGTCTTTGTTGAGCATAAGTAAGGAAGTTACCTCTAGCACGTTCTACAATGTTATCGAAGTTGATTGTGACAACATTATCTCTATCAACTCTACTTTGTTCATGCCAAAGACCAACTGCATGACCAATTTCGTGTATTGTATTACCTGTGCTACAACCAGGAGCTAAGTTAATGTCTTGACGACCGCCTCTTTTTCCTACAAAAGAAGAACAACCAGAACCAGTAACGAATCGAATATAGTCACGTTGATTGGTTCTTTGTACAAATCGTAGAGCTGTATTTCTTTCCCAATGTGCGATTGCGTCAGTAACACGTCTTTGGTTTACTAAGTTTCTATCGATTGTGTAGTAAACAGTGTTGTTTGTCCATCTTCTACCAGTTCTACCAACTGATCTATCTGCAGTTTCAGTAAGAGAAGGTGCTCCTACTTGTTCTGGATTTTGTTTTAAGTCTTCCTTGCTAAAAAGGATATCTCCACCTAAAACATAAGTATCGTCTATTGCCTGAACTTTAACGTTTTGTTCTCCGTAATATAAAGAATGAACTTCTCCAGTTCTGTTTGGATAAGCTTCTTCAGGATTAACTAGTTTTTGATCGGTAATCGATTGGGGACTTTCTAAATCATTATTTGCTTCTTTTTGACATGAGAAAAACAATGACAATGTTGTTAGTGTAATTAGAAAAACTTTAGATTTTTTCATAAATTAAGGGTTTTGATTTAATTAATGGTTTTTAATTACTACTGTTAACGACGTCAGTTTTTTAAAATTGTGTTTATTTTAAAAAAAATCAAAAAATATTATAAATAAATTATTCAGTGTGTTAAATAGTCCATGTATAATTAAGATTTATTAAAAAATAAAGTGTTTCTAAAAGAGTTTGTTTTCGAGGCTAGAGCTCAGTTTTTTAATTGACTTAATAGGATTTTATCACATATTTACCCTCCTTCTTAGTAACGTTTTTAGTCAAAAATATTAATGTAACTACTATTTGGAAATAGTAAAATAAGATATAAAAAGCTAAAGAATGTAAATACTTTATAGCAAGTATATGATAAAATAGTGTGTTGAAGAATGTTATTTTGGCTTATAATCTAACGGTAACATATTTGCAAAAGCCTCAAAAGCCCAATAACCATCGTATATGACGTCAAAAGGACGAATTAAAATACCGCTATTGTCAATACGAGAACTTTTAACGTTGTTAAAACGTACCATAGATACTTGATGTTCTAATTTCTTACTTCCGAGTCTGTAGTTGTCTTCTTCTGCTTCATTCATATAGCTTACTCTGAGTAAGTCAGGGAAATTTAAATAGAATTTATGTTCTTTTTTAATAACAAAGTCAGCCACAGAAACATTACGTTTATCAAATACTATCAGGTATTTTTTTAAGCTACTTTTCATAGAGATTTGAGTTAAAGAATCAATCTCTCTGTCATACATTGATTTAATAGTTGCTTTGTAAAATAATTTATTATTTTTTGTTGCTGATGTAATTATAAATTCATCATTCACAATATGATCTATTTGTCCTTTAGAAAACTTTCTAGGATGACTTGAATTTGAAAGTAGTCTTCTAATTAATGAACTTCTATGTCTTTTATCATTTAGATCTTGATAAGAGAAAAAGTGTAAAGATTTTTTATGATTTGGTTTGTTTTTCAATTTCTTGGAAAGCGTAAGTTTAGCTTTTTCAATGATACTGTCATGTGGTCTTTCGGGATTTAAGATTTCTTTAATTAGGTCAACTTTAACACCATTATCAGTTACTTGATTTTTTAAAATAGATCTGTAGAAATCCATTTTAGAACCATTATATGCTTCAGTTCGGTTAAGCGTCCAATTTTCTTTAACTTTTTTATTTAAATTTATATATTTAGTATATCCACTAAAGAAAAGTTGATTTTCATGTAATTTAAAATCTACTAAATCATAAGTAATCATATAGCCTAAACCGTTGTGT
>JAHDDQ010000070.1 GCA_020629275.1 Tenacibaculum sp.
ATAATACTGGTTTAGCTTTATTGTAGTCTCTTAATTTAAATGTAGCATTATCTAAATATATATTCTTCGACTTTAAAATGAAAGGTTTTTCGCTTTTTTTGTCGTCTTTCTCTCCATCTAAATTATCTATAAAAATGGATAAGTTATCTGTATCTTCATCTTTATATGTTTTCATATGAAAATGGACACCACTTGCAGTTATATCTCCTAGATTAACTTTACTATCAACTATCTTTCTGACGTTATTTAATGAAGTTTTTAATTGTTTTACGAAGATTAAAGTGTCGTTATGATGATCTCTAATTTCTATTCCTTTGAGTTGAACATTTCCTAGAAGAGATAGATCTAATTTTTTAACAACAATATTAGTATTAAATTCTTTATTTATCCTCTTGGTTACTATGCTAGCTAACTTACTTTGCACGTATGAAGTAGATAAGGCAAGGATCAATATTAGTACAAGAATCACTATGATTCTTATACTCTTAAATACTATTTTCCCTACTCTTTTTATGGCTTTGGTTTAATGTTAAGTAGTAAATAAACTACAAAAATTTTGCCTTAGTGCAAAGAAACAGCAATTTTAACGAATATCTAACGTAATATGAATATTTTTGTAGCTCATTAACTCGATTTACATTGGCTACAAACGATATTTATATTTTAGGAATTGAGAGTTCTTGTGATGATACTAGCGCTTCAATAATTCATAACGGAAAAGTACTTAGCAACGTTATTGCTAATCAAGAAGTACATGCTAAATATGGTGGTGTTGTTCCTGAATTAGCGTCTAGAGCTCACCAACAAAATATAGTTCCTGTAGTTCAACAGGCTATATCCCAAGCAAACATTACAAAAGAAGATTTAAATGCAATAGCATTTACTAAAGGCCCAGGTTTAATGGGTTCTTTATTGGTAGGAACTTCCTTCGCCAAATCATTAGCCTTAGGGCTTGGAATTCCTCTTATTGATGTAAACCATATGCAAGCTCATATTTTAGCTCATTTTATAGAAGAAGAACAAAGTAAATTTCCTCCTTTCCCGTTTGTATGTTTAACTATTAGCGGCGGGCATACACAAATCGTGAAAATATCCAATCACTTTGAGATGGAAATTCTAGGTGAAACTATTGATGATGCCGTTGGTGAAGCTTTTGATAAATCGGCAAAAATATTAGGACTTCCTTATCCTGGTGGGCCATTAATTGACAAGCATGCTCAAAAAGGAAACCCTAAAGCGTTTCAATTCACACAGCCAAAAGTTGGAGATTTAGATTTTAGCTTTAGTGGTTTAAAAACACAAATCCTTTATTTCATTCAAAAAAATAATAAAGAAAATCCTAATTTTATCGCAGAGCATTTAAATGATATATGCGCTTCTATTCAATATACTATTGTTGAAATATTAATGAAAAAATTAAAGAATGCTGTTAAACACACTGAAATAAAACACATTGCAATAGCTGGTGGAGTTTCTGCTAATTCTGAAATAAGAAAACGGTTAGTTTTAGCCGAGAAACATTGGGGGTGGACTACCTATATTCCTAAATTTGAATACACAACTGATAATGCTGCTATGATTGCTATTGCTGGTTATCTTAAATTTTTAGATAAGCAATATGCATCTATTTCAGTTTCAGCACAAGCACGATTAAAAGTCACTGAATAAATAAAAAAGGCTCAACTTTAATAAAGCTGAGCCTTTTTTACTTCAATTTTGTTGGTTCTATTTTGCTACTTTAATTGAACAACCAATTGCTTTTGTTTCTTTAACTCTTGGCTGACTGTTTTCTAACAAATCATATATTGCACTTTCAACATAACGTTTTTTTACACTTGCAGCGTCTCTTGCATTATCATCAATTGCTCCGATGTATGACAATACGAAATCTTTCTTCTTATTCTTGTTTAAAATAAAAACGTGTGGAGTTCTAGTTGCTCCAAATTTAGGGTAAACTTTTTGCCCTTCGTCGAACAAATATGGGAAAGTAAATCCTTTGTCGCTTGCTCTTTTCTTCATTGATTCGAAATCATCACCGCTAGATACAGCTGGATCATTTGGGTTTATAGCTATTACTGGGTAGCCTAATTTTTTAAATTTTTTATCCAAAGCGATAATCCTATCTTCATACATTTTAGAATATGGACAATGATTACATGTGAAAACAACTATTGCGCCTTTTTTATTCGCATAATCTGTTAACGATACCATTTTTCCATCAATATTCTTTAATGTAAAATTAGCTACTGTATCACCTATTTTATACGATGCTACTTTTGTTGTTCTCAATGTAAATGCAGTTAATAAAGCAAAAACAGCAAGTAATGAACCTATTTTTAAAGTTTTCATGTGTGTTTAATTTATAAATTTATTTAGTTCTTGAATTAATGATTCGTATTCGAAAGATTGCTCGAAAAACATTCTTTTATTTTTATTGTATATTAATGTAGCAGGTATAGATCCTGACCAGCTTTCATCTATTGCATTAATCCATTTATTTTGGTCTGGATCGTCTAAAACAATAACTTCAGGAGCTAGGTTTCGCTTATCAATAAAAGGAATAAGTTCATCTTTTATTTGTTTTGGAAAATCTAAACTCACTAATAAAACCTCAACATTCTTATTTTTAAAGTTAGCGTGCAGCTTCTCAAAAGCTGGTAATTCTTCTACACAAGGCTTACACCATGTTGCCCAAAAGTTAATAACATATGTTTTGTCATCGTCTTTTACTAAGTATGGCTTTAACTGTTCGTAATTCAATACTTTAACAGCAGAATCTGATATTGAAGTTTTCACTATTTTCGCTTGCTCTTTTTTCTCTGGCTTTCCAGCACATGAAAAACAAAATAGTAAAACAAGAGCACTGTAAATTAATCTATTAATCATACTTATAAAATTAAGTAATTTAACATACAATAGCTCTTAAAAAATTATTAAATAATATAAATCTTATTTCCTCCTTAATTTTGAAAATTTTATCTAGCTTTCGAAAATTAAGAACTTAAAATTTATATTAGAACATCATGCTATTATTTTATGGTACTAGAGCAACGAAACTTTGGGAAGGTAAGTTACGTGCTGGATCAACAACCTGTCCACATTGTGAATCTCAAAATTCATTTAATATTACTATTTACGGTAGGTATTTCCATTTTTTTTGGATTCCTATTTTTCCATTATCTAAAAAGTCTATCATCGAATGTTCTCATTGTAAAAAGACATATGATCAAGATGACTTACCAACACATTTACAACAAGTTTTAGAAAAACAAAACGACATCAATCCAGTTAAAAGACCCTTTTGGCATAGCTGTGGATGTTTATTTATTTCTGTTGTATTTATTATTCCTTTTATTTTTTCTATGTTTTTTGGAATTTTAAAAAGCTGTTCTAACGCTTTTGATGATTCAAATAATTCGGAACAAACTGAACAATTCGAAGACATGAGAAAAAAATACTTGGAAGAAGATATGAATAAAATGACCACAAGTCCTACGTATGAAACAGATTCTATTTCTAGTACTTTAAAAAGCTGTGTCGCTTTATCTATAGACGGTATTAAGACTGATAAAATAAAATATTTCTCAAAAATAAAGGAGGATAATATTTTGGTATTACTTAAAGTTGAAGACATGAAAAAGATCAAAAGTTCTTCAAGAAAAATATTAGTTGAAGCAGTTGAAAGCTGTTTAGATGTATACCTTAAAAAAAAATATAACTATTATGTTGGCGTAGAAGGTTTTTGGAATATGCTACTTGTTTCTACACCTTCAGAATCTGATTTAGGCGGTAGATTTGCTGATAAGAATTTACTGTTGGAGTTTTACAACGAAGAATTAAAATTAAAAATAACAACTAAAGACACTGTTCAATAAAAATAAAAAAGCAGAAGTTTAAAACTTCTGCTTTTTTATTAACCGAAAATATCATTTAAAATTTTCGCTAGCCTGATTCCTCCTTTTTGTAATTGTTCTCTTACGACAGGAAAATATACGTAAGAGTATCTATATCGAAGCTTTTGCCCGGCTTCTACTGAGTTGTAAACCTTCTTGGTTAATTGATGACCTTCAGCAACCCAATCTAGAACAGTTCCTTCTTTTATTGCGTCAATCTCATCATCTGATAATAATTTAGCATTATTAGCCAATTCAATATAGCTCATATTCCATTCCTCTATCATATTTTCATCCCAAACTCTATGCAAATTAGATCCTTTACCAAACCATTGGACTTGCACTGTATTTCCTCCCTTATCTTCTTTTCTACCGATGTGTAATGGTTGATGTAAATCTCCTATGAGGTGTACTAAAAACTTTAAGTAAAAACGTCTATCTGCTATCGATGAGTTTTTATCTTTTAATACCTTAATACAATGTTGTATGCCTGTTACTAAATCTCCTTTAGGATTTTTAGTTGATGTTTCATATGTTTTATCAAAAGGCATGTTTACATAATGCCATGCATAAAACTTATTGAACTTCTTATCCGACTTTATTTGATCAGCATAAGTAGAAACAAACGCCAAACTTTCTCCTTGTAATAACTTGTTTATTTTTCTCTTAGCTCTTCTGGTTAAGTGCTTTTCTGCAATCTTTCCTGTTGCTCTATGTCCAGTTGGCCCCCAGGTATCGTCTGTTGAGAAAACTGAAATTGAACTAATTAAAAGTACTGTAGTAATAATTCTAATCAAACTCATTATAAATATTTTTGAAGCAAAATTAGGAAATATTATTTGTAAAAATATTTGGAATATCTAGTTTTTATTTAATATATTTATGATATCAAAATAATATCACTTTAAATTATTACATTATGAAGACTGAAAAAATCATCAAACCTACGAGCGGATATTTAATGCTTTTAGTGTTCTTTACTTTATTCATTGGTAGCATAACTATCGCTATTAAATTTAAAAGTCCAATATTTTTATTAGCACTTATTGTAGCTGTATTCATTCTTTTTGGATTTATACTTGTAAATCCAAATACTTCAAAAGTAATTTTACTATTTGGAAAATATGTTGGTACAATCAAACAAAACGGCTTGTATTGGGCAAATCCTTTTTTTACCAAAAAGAGTATTTCTTTACGAGCAAGTAATTTTGATAGTGAACGTTTAAAGGTTAATGACAAACTAGGTAATCCTGTTATGATTAGTACTATACTAGTATGGAGGGTTACAAATACTTATAAAGCAGCGTTTGATGTTGATAATTATGAGAATTTTGTTCGCGTACAAACTGATGCTGCAGTTAGAAAGTTAGCAAGTATGTATCCTTATGATAATTTTGCTGATGAAGGTCATGATGAAGATATTACATTAAGATCGAGTGTTAATGAAGTAAGCGACGCTTTAGAAAAGGAATTGGAAGAACGATTGTCCATTGCAGGTATTGAAGTTTTAGAAGCTCGTATTGGATATTTAGCCTATGCGCAAGAAATTGCAAATGCAATGCTAAAAAGACAACAAGCTACTGCTATAGTTGCAGCAAGACATAAGATAGTACAAGGTGCTGTTGGCATGGTTGAAATGGCTTTAGAGGAATTAAACAAGAAAGAGATTGTGGAACTGGATGAAGAACGCAAAGCAGCAATGGTTAGTAATTTGATGATTGTATTGTGTGGAGATAAAGATGCCTCTCCTGTTCTTAATACTGGAACATTAAATCATTAAACCTATAAAATAAACGCAGAACAATGAAAGAATACAAAGTAGTAAATTGGAAGATGGGCTTGTCAAAAAATAGCCAAAAACTTGAAGACCTTTTGAATACTTATGCAAAACAAGGTTGGACTGTTACGCACATTGCAGAACAATCTACAAGAATCGTATTTGAAAGAAATAAAAACAGATAATTAACCATATTACTTTAAACAATGATTCGATTTATTTTTCATATGGTTATCTATTTTATGAAGGTACTATTGGTTTAATTTCACGAATAAATAATTATGGCAAAAAAGAAAGCATTCGCACTGCGGATAAATGAAGAGATGCTCAAAGCAATAGAAAAATGGGCAGGTGATGAATTTCGTTCTACCAACGGACAAATTGAATGGATGCTCATGCAAACTCTTAAAAATGCTAAACGTGAACCTAAAAAAAGAGAAGATTAGCATCAATGCTTAAGAACAGGAATAATTATTTTACTAGGATACTTTGAGTTATGGTATAATTTTACGGTTACTTCATTAGCATTTTTTGCTTTTTGAATTGAAGGATCATCACTTATACCATAATTCTTTTGAACTCTAGGTTTATCTATCACAGAAAATACAAATCGTATTCTATTTCCTTTTCTTAATGTTCTACTAAACATATTTTCACCCTCAAAGACATATTTCAAAATTTTATTTTTAGTAACTAGTTCTGGTACCTCTAAACTTTTTCTATATCGTGCTCTTAGTTGATCTGATTGCAAGAAAATAGATTCATTATTCTCTGTTATTTCATATACCGAAATTTCAAAATCCACGTCTACTGCATTTATCGAAATATAACCTTCAAAAGCTATTTTTCCGTTTACATTAATGTCTTCTTTTAAAGCACTAGAATGATAAATCAAAACTCCTTTATCATTAACATAGCTTTGGTCTTTCAAATACTCTTTATTCTCGCTCAAATAACTTGGATTTTTAATACCTCCGTTTGCTAAGGGATGATAAGTAAAAACATCTGGTTCTTTATCCTTAGTCGAAGGTGCTTTCGTAAGCTGTCCAGAAGAAAACACATCGTCTGCATTACCATTTAACGAGCTTAGAAAAAACTCTTTTGTTGTGTTGGATATCGCTTTTAAGTTAGCAGCATACTTCCATTTATTTTCCCCCATTACATAGTACATCACATTATCTTTAAGCAACGATGGTTTTCTGCCCTTTTTCAGCGTAAAATTAAACCAATCCAAATACAATTGATTCATTTTTAAAACAGCATTTTCTTTAAATTGAACCCCTCCAACCTCTTTTTTTGGTCGTCTAGTTCCTGAATGATTCCAAGGGCCAATAATTATATAATGATCTTTAATAGCTTTACTATTTCCATGTTCCATATGATCATTGTAGTATTTCAAGGCCCCAGGTTGATCAGCATCGAAATGTCCTGTAATAGATAGAATAGGAATATTTATTCGTTTACTTTCTTTTTCTGAAAAATAAAAACGTTGCCAAAACGCATCATGACTGGGGTGAGATATCCAATCTTGAAAAACTTTTTTTGGAAACCCAACTAAACTATCGTAAGTACTAAAAGGTAAATTATTTGTATACATTTTTTCCTTTTTTTTCTCCCAAAAATCAGAGCCCATTAATTTCACATTCATAGTATTCCTACTAGTAAGCATTAGCCATCTCAACATGTAAGGATAAAATATGTTATTATACTTTGGAAAGTCTAATCCCGGTCCTACAGAAGCAATAGGTATTATTGTTTTCAAATTCTCTGGAAATTCTTTAAGAATAAACCATTGATTCATTCCTCTGTACGATCCACCAAACATTCCTACTTTTCCATTGCTCCATGATTGTTTTCCTATCCAATCCACAACCTCTTTTCCGTCTTTTGCATCATTTTCAAAAGGAATAAATTTTCCTTCAGAATTCCCTCTACCCCTACAATCGACAGTTATGAATATATAGCCGTTCTTGGCGAAGAACATTCCTCTTTCATGATTTTCGTCTGAAACGTAAGGTGTAACTATTAGAACAACTGGTAGTTTTTTTTCCTCTAAATTTGCAGGTTTATAAATGTTGGCAGATAAATTAGTACCGTCTGATAATTCTATTTTCTGATAAAAATTAATGTCTACTGCAGATAAATCGTTATCCTGTGATTGTAAATTTATACTAAGCAATATAAAGCATAGTAGTACAAAGCATTTTGAAGTCATGGTCTATTTTTAATGGACCCTAAAATATTCTTTTTTAACTGAAAAAAAATAGCGTTAACACTTTTTTAAGAATTATAAAATCAATTAACTGTATTTTTATTTACTAAAATCAACTAACTCATTTTTTTCATGAAAAAATCTTCATTACTACTACTTCTACTCTTTAACTCACTACTATTCGCTCAAGAATTCTCCATGGATTTGGTTAAAAATATGAAACCAAGAAATATAGGTCCAGGTGGAATGAGTGGTAGAGTTACATCTATTGATGTTGTAAATAATAACCCTAACATAATGTATGTTGGTACTGCTTCAGGAGGCCTATGGAAATCTACCTCTGGAGGTATAAAATGGAAACCAATTTTTGAAAAAGAAGCTACAGCTTCTATTGGTGCCGTGGCTATTCAACAATCTAATCCTAGTGTTTTATGGGTTGGAACTGGTGAAGGAAATCCAAGAAATAGTTTAAATGGAGGATATGGAATTTATAAATCCTTAGACGCAGGAAAAACTTGGAAAGCCATGGGCTTAGAAAACACAAGACATATTCATCGCGTTATCGTAGATCCTACAAATCCAGATGTCGTTTACGCAGCTGCTATAGGTTCACCTTGGGGTGAGCACAAAGAAAGAGGTGTGTATAAAACTACCGACGGAGGAAAAACTTGGAAAAATATTTTATTTAATAATACCAAAACTGGAGCTGCCGATTTAGTAATAGATCCTTCTAACCCGAATAAACTTATTGCTGCCATGTGGGAACATAAACGAGATCCTTGGTTTTTTAACTCTGGCGGAAAAGGAAGTGGACTATATATTACACACGATGGAGGTGATAATTGGAAAAAAATTACTGATAAAGAAGGTTTTCCAAAAGGAAACTTAGGTAGAATTGGTGTTGCTATTTCGAGAAGTAATCCTAACACGATTTATGCATTAGTAGAAGCTAAAAAGAACGCACTTTATAAAAGCGAAGACGGTGGTTTTAAATGGGAAAAAATAAATGATAAAAAAGGTATAGGAAATAGACCTTTTTATTATTCTGAAATCTATGTAGATCCTCAGAATGAAAATCGATTACACACTATTTTTACTTACGTTAATACTTCAGAAGATGGTGGTAAAAGTTTTAAACAATTAATGCCTGCCTATGGTGTTTCTAATGGAGTACACCCAGATCATCATGCTTGGTGGATTCATCCTGAAAATGGAAAATTTATGATTGATGGTAATGATGGAGGTTTAAATATTACTAAAGATGGCGGTAAAACTTGGCGATTTATAGGAAACTTACCTGTTGCTCAATTTTACCACATTAATGTCGATAATGAATATCCTTATAATGTTTATGGCGGTATGCAAGATAATGGTTCTTGGAGAGGACCTGCTTATGTCTGGAAAGCACAAGGTATACGAAATTCATACTGGCAAGAAATTAGTTTTGGTGATGGTTTTGATGTAGTTCCTGATAAAGACAACTCCAGATATGGCTGGTCGATGAGTCAACAAGGGTTTGTTTCTCGTTATGATTATAAAACAGGTAATAATTATACAGTTAAGCCTACACATCCAGATCCTAAAGTAAAGTTACGTTTCAATTGGAATGCTGCAATAAATATTGACCCTTTTAATAATTCTACTATTTACTTTGGGAGTCAATTTGTACATAAATCTACAGATAAAGGGCTTACTTGGGAAGTTATTTCACCAGACTTAACAACCAACGATAAAAGCAAACTTAAACAAGCAGAAAGTGGTGGTTTAACACTAGATGCTACTGGCGCAGAAAACCATTGTACGATATTAGTAGTTGAGCCTTCTCCTGTTGAAAGAAATATGTTATGGGCAGCAACGGACGATGGTCAAGTTCATGTAACAAAAAATGGTGGTGTAAATTGGACTAATATTTCGAATAATATTAAAGGGTTACCTAAAAATAGTTGGATCGTGCAAATTAAAGCATCTAACAAGAACAAAGGAGAAGCCTTATTAATAGCTAATGATTACCGACGCTTTAATTATACTCCATATGCATATAGAACCAAAAACTATGGAAAAACTTGGGAGCGAATTGTAGACCAAAATGATGTAAAAAGTTATACGCTTAGCATTGTTGAAGACCCAATTGAACCAAATCTTTTATTCTTAGGAACTGATGACGGACTTTATATTTCTGTAAATGCTGGTAAAAAATGGACTAAATGGAATGAAGGTTTTCCTACCGTTCCTGTAAAAGACTTAGTAATTCAACCTAGAGAACATGATCTTGTTATTGGTACTTTTGGAAGAGCTGCATGGGTTTTAGACGATATACGTCCATTAAGAGCCATCGCTGCTAATCAAAATATTTTAAATACAAAATTTAAAGTATTCTCTCCTGCAACTGCTTATCAAGCAGCTTATCAGCAACCTACAGGAAGTAGGTTTGGAGCAGATGCAATGTTTAATGGTGAAAATAGAGACTACGGAGCCCTTATTAAGTATTACATTAACAAGCCAAAAGATAAAAAAGAGGTAGTAAAGAAGGAAAAGGACGAGGGAAAAAATAAAATAAAATGGGATTCAATTAAGTTTGAAATATTTGATGGTACCAGATTAATTAGAACCTTAAAACAAAAAACACCTAAAGAAAATGGAATTCATACTGCTAAATGGTTTATGAATGAAAAAGGTATAGCACGTCCTTCGAGAACTATAAGAAAATCAAAATCTGAACCTAGTGGTGTTTCAGTTAAACCTGGGACTTACAAAATTAGAGCTACTTTCGGAGATCAGGTTTCTGAACAAAACATTACTGTTAAATATGATCCTAGATTACAAATTTCTCAGGAAGCCATAAATCAAAGATATAATGCTAGTAAGGTCTTAGAAAAACATCAAAAGTTACTTGCTGATGCTGTAAAACAACTAGTTGAAAGTAAGAAAATAGCGAAAGATTATCATAAAAAATTCAAAGCGAAAGACAAAGAAAAATATAAATTTGAGATTGTTTCTTCAGAAGATATTATGAAGAAAATTGATACGCTTCTAATCATGTATTTGGGTAAAGTTGATAAGCGACAAGGTATCGTACGTAGTCCAGAAGTTAATATCAATCAACGTTTAGGTACAGCTAGTTGGTATATTAATAGTAGATTTGGAAATCAAACTTCAACAGAAAATCGCTTAATTGGTCAATTTAAGAATGCCTTAAAAGAAGCCTTAGAAAAGACGAATACTTTCTTCAATAAAGATTGGGTTTCTTACAAAGAAGAAGTAAGTAAAATTACTATTTCACCTTTCAAAGAAATTAAAGTATTTAAAACTGACCAATAATATATTAGTTATATTATTATCAGGTTACAGTGTACTAAAAAAAGAGTTGTTTAAAAACAACTCTTTTTTTAGTACACTCATTTCACGACTGACAAATTAGCTCTATTTCTCAGACTAAATGAATTTAGTATTTTTACTCGAACTATAACCAATGTATTCTACTTAGAATTAAAAAATCATCAAATTAAACGAATGAAAAAATATATTTTACTGTTATTCATCTTTTCGATATTAAAAATCTCAGCACAAAATAATCCTGAAAATGAGTTTGGCGCTTGGTATATGTACAATGGAACGCACCAAATTTCTAATAAGTTTGGTATAAAAACAATGGCACACTTTCGTTTTTTTGAGTTTGGTGATGACATGCAACAATTTATTAGTCGCTTGGGGGTAAACTACAAAATCAATAAAAACATTAATGTAACTCTTGGGCATTCGTATTTAAATACAGATACTTCTTTTAATTTAAAAGGAGGTGATTTTAATGAACACAGAGTTTACGAAGATTTTAATTTAAAACACGCCATCGCAAAAGTAAGTTTAGCACACCGTTTTAGAGCTGAACAGCGATTTTTTAATGCAATTACAGGGCATTTTATTCGATATCAAATAGCTTTTAGTTATCCACTAGCTCGAAAATGGTCTACATATTTATATGACGAAATCTTTTTTGACTTCGACGGAGAGGTTTTCAATCAAAACTGGTTGGGAACTGGATTTAGATATAAGATTTCAAATGCATTAAAAATTCAGGTCGGGTATATGAAAATTATAAATGACATTAATCAAGGATTTGACAGACTTCAACTAGGTATTATACTTAATACAGATCATAGAAAAAAATCATAACTTTAAAATCAAACATGGAAAACGAACCTTTATTTACAAACGATGCTATTGTATTCGGAATTTTAATGCTTTCACTTGGATTTGTTTTCTATACGGAAAGCATAAAAAAAGGATTTTGGTCACAATTTTATAAAATAGTTCCTGGCGTGTTAATGTGCTATTTAATTCCTGCTATTTTTAACTCTTTAGGTATAATTTCTGCGGACATATCAAAAGCATACTATATCGCTAGCCGTTATTTATTACCAGCCTCTTTAGTTTTAATGACGTTAAGTATCGACTTAAAAGCTATTTTTAATTTAGGACCTAAAGCATTAATCATATTTTTTACAGGCACCATAGGTATAATTATAGGTGGACCAATCGCTATTCTCCTAATCTCAATTGTTTCTCCAGATACTGTTGGAGGTATTGGTTTTGATGCTGTTTGGAGAGGTTTATCTACCTTGGCTGGAAGTTGGATTGGTGGTGGTGCTAATCAAGCTGCCATGTTAGAAATTTATGAATATAATCCTCAAAAATATGGAGGAATGGTATTGGTTGATATTGTTGTCGCCAACGTATGGATGGCAGTTTTATTAATTGGTATAGGTAAAACAGATAAAATTGATCGTTGGTTAAAAGCTGATAATTCTGCAATTGAAAAATTGAAAGATAAGGTTAGTTCGTTTGCTGCTAGTGTTACACGAAACCCTACATTAGCAGATCTAATGATAATATTGGCTTTAGCTTTTGGTGCTGTAGGTATCGCTCATTTTGGAGCTGACGTTATTTCTTCATTTCTTAAGAATAATTTTACTGTAATTTCAGATAAATCATCTGCTTTATCCTCTTTCTCTTCTAAGTTTTTCTGGATGATAACAATAGCAACTATCATAGGAATTTCACTTTCTTACACTAAAGCTAAAAATTATGAAGGCGCCGGTGCTAGTAAAATTGGTAGTGTATTCATTTATATTTTAGTAGCAACTATTGGTATGAAGATGGATTTGTCTAAAATCATAGAGAACCCTGGTCTAATAGCAATTGGATTTGTTTGGATGACTATACACGCACTTTTATTAGTCTTAGTAGCTAAAATTATTAAAGCACCTTATTTCTTTTTAGCTGTTGGAAGCCAAGCTAATGTAGGTGGAGCTGCAAGCGCACCAGTTGTGGCTGCTGCCTTTCATCCTTCTTTAGCTTCAGTTGGTGTACTTTTAGCTGTTTTTGGTTATGTCGTTGGAACCTATGGTGCCATTTTGTGTACAATTTTAATGGAAATTGCCGCTAAAGTTTAGTAGAAATCTGCATATTTGCACTCGAAAATATTCGATTACATGAAACAATTTATAACTATTATTACCCTTCTATTAGTGTTTATTTCTTGTTCAAAAGAAAAAACAGGCAATATGATTGTTAAGGGAGAAATTAAGGGTCTAAAGAAAGGAACACTTTATTTACAGAAAATGAAAGATACAGCCTTAGTTTCGATTGATTCTGTTCAGTTATTTGATAACAATAAGTTTATTCTTTCTGATAATGTTGATTCTCCAATTATGTACTATTTAACATTAAGTGGAAATACTGGTCAGAAGAAACTGATGTTTTTTGGAGAAAAGGGAGAGATTACAATAAATGACAATGTAGAACAATTTGGCTTTAAACCTGAAATATCGGGTTCTAAAAATCAAGAGGTAATGAGTAAATTCAAAGAAGTTAATCAACGTTTTAAATTACAACGTCTAGATTTTATTGCTAAAGATATTGAAGCTAAAGCGAAAAAAGATCAAGCTCAAGTAGATAGTTTAGAAAAGGCTTACAAAAAATTAGTACGTCGCCGTTTTTTATTTACAACAAACTTTGCTATTGCTAACAAAGACTCAGAAGCTGCTCCATACATTGCTCTATCCGAATTATTTGATGCTAATATTTATTTGCTAGATACTATAAATAATAGCTTAACGGACAGAGTTAAAGCTTCTGACTATGGAAAGCGTTTACAAAAGTTCGTTAATGACATTAAGAAAAATGAAAAGCCTGAAAAGGAATAAAATTATAGTTCTCAACAATAAACAGAAATAGCAGAAATTATAATTTCTGCTATTTCTGTTTTAGAAAATTTTTTATAAAATAAGAACCTTCTATTTTTATACTATAATTTCTTCAATACTTCTTTTATTTCATTTATTGCTGCTCGCTTTGTATAATCTTCAGTAACGAAAGCATATTTAATAACATTACGATCATCAATAACATATGTTGCTGCCATTGGTAATTCCCCAGATGTATTTTGATTGTGCTTTTCTAAATCTATATTAAATTTTTCTGCATAAACTTTTTGTAAGTCTTTCGATAATTCAAAAACCAAACCTACTTCTTTTCCTAATCCATTATTAATATCACTCAAAACTTCAAAAGTTATTTCGTTTTTTTCAGCTGTGGTAAGAGAATTATCTGGTGTTTCCGGAGTTATAGCAATGAGGCTAGCTCCCAAGGTCTTAAAAGAAGCTAATTCCTTTTCTAATGCTTGTAACTCTATATTACAATAAGGGCACCAGCCTCCTCTATAGAATGAAATAATAGTAGCTTTGCTACCTTTGATTTCTTCTAATGTAAGCTCTTTTCCATTAATATTTGATAAGTTAAATGATGGAAAAGTACTTCCTTCTGATAGTGCTTTTTTAGAAATTTGTTTATCTATTAATCTCTCAGTAGCGCTATCCATTATCTCTAGAATTGTTGTTGGTATTTTATTTCTTCCAAGAGCTACTCTAGCTTCTAAAGTTTCTGTTAAGTTCATTTTTTTAGATTTTGTTTTTCTTTTGTCTGTAAAATTCAAAAAAAATTACAAAAAAACCGTTGAGAAGTCTCAACGGTTTTTACAATTATTCTTCTTGTATATTTTAATGTTCTGAAGCTATATATTTATCAACCAAATTCTCTAATACATCCAATGGTAAAGGTCCGTTAGTTAATACAACGTCATGAAATTTTCTAATATCAAATTTTTCTACCAATGCTTTCTTTGCTTTCTCTCTTAACTCAATAATTTTTAACATTCCTATTTTGTAGGCAGTAGCCTGACTTGGCATTACAATATGACGCTCTACCATTTTTACGGCATCAGATTCTGCATTAGGAGTATTGTTTACATAGTATTTTATTCCTTCTTCTCTTGTCCATTTTTTAGCATGAATTCCAGTATCTACAACTAAACGACAGGCTCTCCATAGTTCCATTGCTAAGCGTCCAAAATCTGAATACGGATCACTATAAAACCCCATCTCTTTTGGAATAAACTCTGAATATAATCCCCACCCTTCAACATAAGCTGTATATCTTCCTAATTTTCTAAACATTGGTACATCTTTTAACTCTTGAGCAATCGCTATTTGCATATGATGACCTGGTATACCTTCATGATAAGCTAAAGCTTCCATTTGATAAGATGGCATACTTTTCATATCATACATATTTGCATAGTAAGTGCCTGGTCTTGATCCATCAAGTGCAGGCTGTTGGTAAAATGCTTTTCCTGCAGATTTTTCTCTAAAACTTTCCACCGCTTTCACCTGTAAATCAGCTTTTGGTTTAGTTATGAATAATTCATCTAATCGTGTTTTCATACTATCGATAATCTGTTCCGCCTTATCCATATACTTTTTTCTTCCTTTATCATTGGCTTCATAATAGAATTGTTTATCTTCTTTCATGAACTTAAAGAAATCTTGTAGAGAACCTTTAAAACTAACTTTCTCCATAATTTTTTTCATTTCATCATGAATTCTCGTTACTTCATTTAATCCTATATTATGAATTTCAGTTGCAGTTAAATTTGTAGTAGTTGTTCTTTTTAATGCATTATTATAAAATGCTTCTCCGTTTGGAAATTTCCATGCACCGTCATCGGTGGTAGCTATCTTCTCCTGTGCTTCTAAGGTTGTTATTAAGTTATTATAGCCTACTAAAACTCCTTCTAGTAACGCTTTCTTGGCTTTGTCTACTAACTCTTTTTTCTCGTCGTCATTAATTGTTAGTTTTGAAACTTTAGTAATAAAATCGTTAAAAAGCGTACTATTCCCTTTTGAAGTGTCAAAAGGTTTTCCTTTTATTAAGTTTTTTGAATCTTCTAATACTTTGACGAAAACAAATTTTGGTATCATTATACCAGCCTTTTCCCTCTTCTTTAAATTATCAACCAATTGTTGAAACATTGGCTTTATTCCTTGTAAACGACTTATATAGTTTTCTGCATCTTTACTATTTTTTATTTGATGCATATTAATTAAAAACGCTGGAATCTCAGCTTGTGCACCATGCATTTGATTTACTGGATAAGAGTATAATCTGAATGCATCGTCTGCTATAGTATTTTCTAAACTTTGTTTGTATAGGTCATAACTTAATTTTGTTGCTTCATCCAATGCTTTTACATTTACAGAATCTGTAATCCATTTTAATTCCTTCTTTGTTAGGCTCAATTCTTTATCTAAAAAAGTATCAGAAATATCATCCCATTTATCCGCATCTTTATCCATACCTAAATATGTTTGATACATAGGATGACGATCTAACATTTCTTTAAATTGCTGTTGGAAGTGAGTATTTACTTTAGCAGACTCTTTTTCTTTAACTTCATCTGTAATTGTAGCTTCTTCTTTTTTTGTTTTACAAGCAACCATAGTTAGTATTAATCCAATGGTAGCGTATTTTTTAATAGTATTAAATCTCATGATTAATTTATTTAATATTATAAAAATAACAAGTATGAACCAAAGTACCTCAAAAAGCTTTCTTCTTTATTTATATTTAACCAGTAATATTGAAAAAAATATACGTTTGTATTTCAGAATTACAAATATTGACAGCTTTATCTTTTAAAAAAGGTAACGATAGTATAGTTAACTACTCATAGACTGTCTCTTGTTTAAGAGAAAAAGGATGTGTTGATTCTTAAATTCTATTTTTAGAATTGGAATATACAGGATTGAACACATTTATATTAGATTTTCCTAGTAATATTGGAGAATTTAAATACATCAAAGTGTACTTTTTGAGTATTAATTCTTATCTGAAAGTTGTAACTTATAAAAAATTAGAATTTAAAGGAGGTTATTTGAAATGAGAATGTCGTTTCTTATTAATCAAGAATAAGATGGTAGTATAAACTTTAAGCAAAGTGACCAGTTAAAAAAGACTTACTTATACT
>JAHDDQ010000071.1 GCA_020629275.1 Tenacibaculum sp.
CAAAAGTTCTTTGATTTGTTGTTCTTTACCGCTTAGCTTGGTATGAGTAGATAAGTTTCCTTTTGGTCTTCCCTGCCTCATGCATTCACTTTTCTTTCTGGCAAGAGCATCTTTTGTCTGTTGGGAAATGAAGCATCTAACATACGCACAGCTATGCTTCATATTAGCGGAGCAATTCAAGTATTAGAAGAAGAATTAAGTACAAAATAAGAACCTCAATTGTCTTCATCTTGAACGAAAAATAATTGATATTTTACATTATTGCTTAATTCACGAAGAATCCCACTTTTTTTCATGCATAGTCTCTCATACTGAATGTAAGGGTTTGGAAATTTTTGAATTTTTGTGTTTTTTTCAAGGGGAATCAATAAAGTAGTTTCGTCATGATTAAAAACTGCTGGTATAGGATTGTCTACTCCTAAATCCCATTTTAATAAAGAAGTTCCAGCTATATCCCACAATATACTCGTATCGTCGGTTGAAGTACTCAAGAATAATTGATAATTTGAGGCAAAATCTACATTTAGAATGGATCCATTATGACCTTTAAAACGAGTATTTTCTTTTCCGTTGAAATCATACATAAAAAACAATCCTGATTCGAGACATAATAAAATAGCATTCTTTTCAGAAAGAAGCTGAATATTAGTTATAGGTTCTTGATGTTGAATAGTACAGATTATTTTTTTTTCATTGAGGTTGTAAAGGTACACATCTTTTGTGGTGTGAATGAGTAATTTTTTATCATTATCATAAAAAGAAATTTCTTGTATGCCTTCTTCTGCAATTGTTGACAGAGTGAAAGAATATATATTTTTTCCTTCTAAATCCCATATTTTTACTTCTCCTAAAATATTTACAGTAGCTAATTGATTACCTATATTAGAAAAGGCTGCATGATAGATATAAATTTCATTTAATCCTATAGGTATAAAGTTTTGTGTACTAGTCGAGTATAATTTTAATTTGGGGTTTGCTGTTCGGGTAAGAAAATGACTATCTTGATTATTAAATGTCAATTGATATATATTTTCTTCTGGTAAGATGATTAGTTCTGTCTTTTTATTTAAATCATAGACTATATTTTGATTAGATTTTGTTTTTACCGCTAAAAAAGCATTACCTGGAGAACAGGACACAATTTTGGACGGATTACTATTACTATTGCTAATAAGCGTTTGTAGTTCATAGGTCTCGAAATTTAATTCTTGTATTGTATTGTCATTGATAAGAAAGGCTTTATTATCAAAACACATTAAGTCACCAAATTTTTTAAATAGTTGTATTTGCTTAAACTCATTAACACCCCAGATACTAGTATTTTGCTTTGTTTGCATTAAGTATTTATTTCCTGCTATGGACTTCAGTAGGGTGATATTATCATTTATAGTAATAGTGGGACTAATCGTTTTATTTCGCTTGATTGCTTCATTAAATGTTTTCCAACTAGGATGACTTTTTTGGCCATCTGCAAGCAATAATCCATGAAATGCTACTTTCAATGCATCTTCATGATTGTTTTTTAACAATAAACTATCTGCTAAAATGGGCATTCTCAAAGACTCTGCTCTTTTACCAAAAAAACGTGCTTCTTTGGCATTTTTTTTTGCTAAATCTTCGGCTTTTTTTCTATTATTTGATTCTTCTTGAACTTTGTTTTTTTCTCGTTCTATATCTTTTTTTTGTTGTTCTAATAATACATTATTGTTTTCAGCATCATTTTTTAATTTTTCTAATTCATTTGCACTAACGGATATTAATTCTTGAATAAGTGTTTTTGCTTCTAGATATTTAGCATCATATGCAGAAGAATAAGATGTTATTGCATTTACATAAGAGGTTTTTTGGTGAAAATTTAACCCCGCTTTTAAATAATCTTGACATTCCAGACAGGCTTTTTCCCTATCAACGGGGATGTTCTTGCATAGGGTTTTTATTTCACTTGCTTTATCTTGACTATGTAGATCAAAAGATATAAATAAAAAAAATATTCCAATAATAAATTTTAGCATAGAAGATTCATTGTTTCATTATCTAGAATTCAAAAAATTATAGCCATTGAACAGCCTGTGTATAATGTTTTTTGCTGAGAAAGAGTATATGGTTGAACTTGGATATTTGAAGTTTCCTTTTTCGTATTTATTTCATTATATAAATCTCGTTGTTTATTGATGATATTCCGTCGCCAGAAAAAACGTACTGCGTCAACTAATAATAAAGCACTTCCAGCTATAAGAAATCCGTTTTTCTTTGAATCTAATTTTTGGGCTTGCTCTAAATAATTAACTGCAATTGTTTCAGATTCTCCATCCTGCCAAGATTGCCAATAATCACTTATACTTTCTTTTTGTTGATTATGAAAAAAAAATCCCGTACCTATGCTTCCTAAAGAAACTGCAGCAGTAGTTATATACCATTCATACTTTTGTTGAGGTATAGAACCCTCAGGATCAAAATTAACGTAATAGTTACGTTCAATGTGAATCGTAAAATCCTTATTAGGAACTAGAAATTTTTCAAAGACATCTTCTATTCTTTGCTCATTTATCTTTTTTTCTCGAATTATTTTTAATTGTACTTCATTATTTTTAGGTATCCATACTAAATCATTATCCCATGTTACCTTTATGATTTTAATAGAGTCCGTCTGAAGGTTATCATTATATTCTTTAATTTCTGATTCCAGCAACAAATGAACACCTTCTAGTTTCAGTTCTTTTATTTGAGGTAGATATTTGGTATTTGAAGCCCATTCTGAGCTAATAGTTTCTAGAGAAAAGTACTTTTTCTTTTCATCTATATTCAAACGGAGGGTATATTCCCGTTCATCTGATTTCACTTCATACCACTGTTCCCGAGGAAAGAGTCGGAGTTGGGCATTTGCTTGTAAGTAAAAAGTAATAGCGTATAGTAATAGTAGATATTTTTTCATCTGACCAAAATTTAATTTATTCTTCTTCTGGAATATATTTCCAAAAATCTTTCAGTACTTCTGTTGAAAAAGATAATCCATTATCACTTAGTACTTTTCTTTCTCCTGTTCCTACATAGGCTTTATCGTTTATAGAAAACGCAACAGCATTAGAACGTTCAACACCTTTAAAAGGAGTTTTTTCTTTCCAAAAGGGAGGTTCAGCAGGATTAAATTCCCACCAATCTTTTAGCGAACCTTCTGAAAAACTATCTCCTGTACCCATATAGGCTTTATTCCCAATAACCACAACTACTGCATCTTCTCTTTGTGACCCTGGAAAAAAACTATGGAAAGTCCAACTTCCCATTGGGTTTTCATTTGTAGGGGGAGTGAACTGATATAAATCTCTCAAGGCACTTTCGTTTGGGTTAATACCTAAACCTACATAAGCCGAGTCTCCTATTACAAAGGCAATAGCATGTGCTCTACCCTTGTCAATATCCACATTGTTTTCTGAACGCGTAGGTAGTGGTGTAATGGTTTGAAAATTTGCAGTTTTCGTATCAAATTCTATAAAACTATTCATGTATAAAAAAGCATCAGTATCCACACCCGTTCCTACATAAATTTTATCTCCAATTATAAAACTAATTGGCGATTCTCTATTAGGTAGAAGGTTTTCGTTGTAATTATGAGTTCTAATTCTAACTCCATCTAAAAGGTTATATTTGTAAATACCTGAAATAGAATTACAGTTTGGTTCGTTTGGTTGAAATCCACAGCCAAGAGCAATGTAAAATGAATCTTCACTGATTTGAGCAGTAGCTTCTCTACGAAGACCTCTATCAACTTCTGAAATTATAGTTTCCCATTCTTCAATAACTGGGTCAAATCGATACAAAGCACTTGATATAACATTTGGATAGTTAATTAAACCACTAACTACATATCCATTGTTAATAGAAGACATTCCTACACTACTTGTTAGGGTAGTTGGAAAATCTGAAATTCTTAGCCAGCCGTCTCGTACATTAATAGATTCGTATCTATCACTATAAAAATAACCATTCCCAACCTTACCCCAAGCTTTGTAATAATAGGTTGTATTAAAGCTAAGGTCTTCAAATTTATTCTCAAATATAATGTTACCCGTCTCTCGTGAAAAATGAGTACTATCTATACCGTTTGGAAGGCTTCCATTTGAATCAAAACTTGGATCAGGGTTTGGAGAAATGAGCATACCGTATGCTTCTATGGATGAAGGAATGCTATCTAACCCCGAAATAGCAGCTTTAAGGGTAACTGAATTATTATCTAATTGGGCATCAATTAAATTGATTTTTGTTGACACCAAAAAAGATTTGATTGGAGATAATACATTTCTAAATCCTACACCTGCTACCTCTCCTTCTGCAAAAGAGCGAAAATAGTAAACAGAATCAGGAGAAAGATTTTTCCAAACATACCGAAATTTACCATCTGAATCAAGAGAGGCGTCAATACGTTTAGTATTGATCGTTGGGGGACTAAGGCTAACTAAATCTGTTGCCCAGTAAAACCCTTGTTGGTTAATTAGAGTTGTATTTCCATTATTGATATTTCCAACAACAGTTAATTCTCCTAGATTTGAACCAGCATCTAGGAGTATTCCTACCTCAAAGAAATCAAGTGATTCCAAATTATCGTCATCACAAGCTTGAAAGAGCAAAAAGCCCAAAGTACATATACCAAATATCGATATAGCTTTTAATATATTACTCTGCATTATTATTTGCAATCATTTTATTTATTGAAGGATTATTTTCTTAATCCAGATTCGTTTTTCTTGTTCAATTTTGACAAAAAATACTCCTGTAATATTTTCTACGAAGGATAATTCTAACAAGTTATTATCTAATTTATTAGTAGTTATATTTTCTACTACTTGACCTAATGTAGTGACGACACTAACCTTTAGTGACTGGGTTAATAATCCATCTGAACTAATAAACACCTTGTCTGAACTTGGATTTGGGAAAACATGAAAGTTGTGAAAATTATTGATATTATTAACTGCACTACTCATATCCACCATAATATTTGTTTCAGAAAATTGACAACCATTAGCATCTATAATTTCAATGTCATACTCACCCATACTTAAACCTGTGAATTCAAAGGACTCATTTTCATCAATAGTTAATACATCTGAATCTAATCGTATGGTGTAGGGTGGAATACCTCCAACTATCATTCCTGAAATAGAACCGTCTTTATTAGAACTGTTTTCATTATTAGTCATCAAATCCATTATCATTAAATTTTCGGGTTCTGTCAAAATTCCTACCACTTCACTTGTACAACCATTTTGATCAGTAATTATTGCAGTATAAGTCCCTGCTGATATATTATCAAGACTACTTGAAAATATGTTTTCTTCAACCCATTCAACATTAGAAGGGAAACCCTGTACCTCTAAACTTCCAAGTTCTCCAAAACAAAGAATAGAGTCTTCAACTGCTACTGCCCAGTTAATTTCTTCAAAAGTTTCAACTGTAACAGAAGTTGTTGTAGAACAATTCTCATTAGAAACTGTGATTTCAAAGTTTGAAGGAACTTCTAATAAAGTAGAAATGGATGTAGTATTTTCACCAGTACTCCACAAAATAGAATCAAAACTTCCAACAATATCTGCCTCAAGATTTATAATAGAACCAATACATGTAATTGATGGTGCTTGTATACTAACTTCAGGAACTAACTTCTTCAATTATAAATTGTATCTCTGCAAACTCTGTAGAAGTACAATTTGAACTTAAATCCAGTGTTTGAACAAAATAAACGCCCGCTTCCACTGGAGTATAAGAAAGCGTATTTTGAGCGACTAAAATAAAATTATTATCAAACCAATTAGCACTTTGGTTATCCTCAACGCTAACAGCTAAAGTTGGAATAGAATCTTCCACACAACTTATAATATCACCATCAGATACTGGTATTTCTAAATTTAGATTTTCGCAAGTACATAAGTTTTCATCATAAAAAATTTCTAGTAAATCAGAACAAGTTGTTTCTGCATCCACAAGTTCAATCAATACTGATTCTCCTATAGGAATATTTGAAATAGTATAATTATTACCATTTACAAAAACCTCAAAATCAGAATCTACAGTTGTAGCGTCTGTTTCAAAGTTAATAGAATAAGATTCTAAATCGGGTGCACAAATTTGAGATAAACTACTAATACTTGATACAGTACTAAGTTCTACTATAAAAAAATCGGATTCTGGAGGGCAAGATCCATCAGATAATACAATCAGACTAAAAGGAACATCCTCCTCCAATGGTTCATCAGGAATAAATAAAGGACTAATCACATTTGCATTGGGCTCAAAAGTTCCTTGAATATTTGTATTCCAAGTAATACTCTCAAAATCTCCTATGATCTCAGCCGATAGCTGAATATCATTATCAGCACAAACTGTATTATCTGAATTATTTAGGTTTAACTCTAATGTTTGTGAAACATCCACAAAGACTTGACCTACTCCTACACAACCGTTTATATCTGTTACACTTACTTCATAAAGAGTTGATTCCATCGGTGAAGTAAGAATACTGCTAGAACTTTCAGTTGAAAAATTCCAATTATATGTATAATCCCCTTTGGGATTTTCTATTTCTGCTTCTAATAGAACTTCATCTCCTGCACAGATTTCAAAATTTGAGTTAGCAAAAGTAATAATTGGATTATCCAATATAGTTAGACTTACAGGAGTAGTACTTTCAGAAATACATTCAGAATTTGGATCAATAGTTTGAACAAAATACGTTCCCGCAGAAGTAGGAATGTAAGAAATAGTATTTGTTGCTACCTCTATATTATTACTATCATACCAAATTGCAGATAGCCCTTCTTCAACAGATACGCTAAGCTCTGGGATACTTTCACTAGGGCAGATTATTGCATTACTAATAAAACCAGGGCTTTCAATGGAGCAGTTACAAGGTAGTCCTAATTCAGTAATTATCCTTTCGCAATCAGTTTGCGTATTAATTAAACTCATCGAAATCGTTTCTCCTCTAGGAATATTAGAAACTTGGAAGTTTCCATTTGGTTGAAGAGACTGAATACCATTTCCACTAATTATCTCTAAAGTATTAGCATCAGTTGCTATTTCAAGACTATATGTTTCTAAGTCAGGAGCACATTCTTTGTTTACAATAATTGCAGTGGGTAAGGATATAATGTCTACAATTTGTGTTGCTGTATCATTTGTACAAAGATTATCGGCAAAAGCGTATAGTGTAAATACCGCTTGATTATTTGTGTCATTTTCTTCAACGAAGTTAAATGTAGTATTCAGTGTTGTAGGGTCTGTAAAAAAGCCATCTATATTACTTTCCCATAAAGTATTACTCACATTTCCTGTAACAAATGCAGATAAATTTATCTCTCCATTTGCACATACAGATGACTGAATACTAGTTAAGTTGATCGTTGAACCTTGGTTTACTACGACTTGAGTCGTTCCAACTGAAGTGCACCCAATATTATCGGTTGCAGTTACTTCGTAAGTAGTTGTAGATATAGGGTTTACATCTATTTGAGATGTATTCTCTTGAGTATTCCATACGAACAAACCTTCTATACCATTATCAAATGAAGCAGTCAAAATAGCCGTTTCTCCAGCACAGATATTTACATCTTCTTCGAGAATAACCGTCGCACCACTTGCTTGCTGTATACTTACTTGATCTGTATTTGAACATTGATTGGTATCTGTTACAGTAAGATTATACATTCCTGCGGCAAGATTAGTAATTGTATTTCCAGTACTATTATTACTCCACAACAAAGAATAACTACCACTACCTCCCGATATTAAAGCTTCTACTGAACCATTCGATTCATTGCAAAGAGCATCCTCCGTGTTAAATGAGATTTCAGGTAAACTCAAAGCTGTTACCGTAACATTATCTGTAGCAGTACAATTATTACTAGTTTGTACTTGAGCAGTGTATGTATTTATGTTATTAACGTCAATAGTCAATTGTGGAAACGATTGAGAAAGTGATACATTATTTTGAAACCATTCTATTTGTGCATTGGGTATATTAGAACTAGCATCTAGGGTGATAGTATTTCCTTGGCATTCAGTTATATCTTCTCCTAGATCAAACTCTGGTGTTTCATTAACAATTACAGTAAATACTGCTTGATTGGAGCTTTCACAATTTCCATTAAAGGCCTCAGCAAAAAAAGTATAGTTTCCTGGGTTTACTATTGTATTTGGATTTGGGGTAAAAATATTACCCTGATTTACTACATTGCCATTTACATCATACCATCTAGTATCAAAAGCACTATTATTAACAGCTAATGTAGGTGGCATTTCTCCCTCACAAATAGGGAAACTATTTTGCCCTGATATAATTGGTGTAGTTGGATTACTTGTAATATTATTGATGGAATAGTTTTGAGTAGTTGATAAGTTACAAACATTATCTGTGACCTCAACCGAATAGTCGCTTCCATTAGAAGCAATTACCGTATTATCCTGCCCAGTATTTCCATCTGACCATAAAAAAGAATAATCTTGTATATTAGATGAGCTTATATCAGCAGTTAATGTAAGACTGTCTCCTTCACAAAGGAGCAAAGGGTTCGTAGATGTAGATATAGATACATTTGGATTTAGACAAAGTCTATCTTGAATAATTGTTAAATATCGATTAAATTTAAGTCCATCTAATTTAGATGTAAACACAACTTTCAATACAGCTTCTCGTTTCTGTGGAAAAGGATTATCCTCTACACTTATATTTATGTCACTGTTGCCTTCTCCATTTGATTTATCAATAGAAACCCAATTCCCTTGTTGAGAAATTTCTATTACCCATGGACTACTGGCTGTAATTTGTATTTCTTTTTCAACTTCAATAGGGGGTAGGCGATAAAAACTAGGTTCTACTTTAAATGTTTGCGATTCTAATGGTCTCATGTAGGTTACGGGAGTCGTAGAATTAGCATCAAAAATAATTGGATTTGGATTGCCTTGACTAGCTATTTCGGTACAATAATATACTGGATTTCCAGTACTTCTATCACATAAAACGATATTTATTGCTTCTGTATTTATGTATGAACATTTTCTACTATCTGATAAATCGTCGGCAGGTACTTCAATTTGCATAATTGAATTTATACCATTGGATGGTTGGTTCCAAAATTCATTAACTATTGAGAAATCATTATTATTCTGATCTTTGTACATGAAGTAGAATTCATGATTTTGATTAAACATACCCGTAGTTAAGGCATTTTCAAAAAGAGAAAAGGATTGAGAAGCGTTAGCATCAACTAAACAGTCTTCAGTATTTTCAGGCTCATCAAATAAAATGGTAAATGTAGAAATTCCACAAGATATACTAATTGTATAATTATCTGAAGTAAAGGTATCCGAGTTTTTATCTACTACAAAATAGTAATAACCCTCCGTCAATGACATATCACTAATAGTAGCTTGTCCTCCTCCTGTTGGTGTTTCCGTTGCAGCGATACAATTTCTACCACAACTAGAGCCGTACATAAATAAGCCCAACTCAGCGTCCTGAGATTCTAGGGTAATCGTAACCTCAGAAGCCCGATCTAAAAAAAAGCGATATTCAGTATCGATACCTGAATATGCCCTTGTGCCATTATAACAATCATTATAATTTGCGATGTTATTAATTGCGTCAAAATCGCTATCACCAAATTGATCAAAAGTACCATTAATTGTAGTATTACAAGTCGTCTCTACCAACTCATCTTGACACAATCCATTTGGAAAAACATTAATACCATAGTTATCTCCTTCCAGTCCGATTATTAGTATAGAATAAAAACCATTATTTTCTGTTAATGAGGGCGTTTCTAACAAATCATTGATTTCCCCCAAGCATTGTTGCCCACAAATTATTTCTCCATCATTATCTATACATTCACAAGTAAAGATAAACCCTTTTACGTCATCTGAGTCGGTATTTATAAATACATCAATATTAGTGTCCTCTCCGTTATAGAAAGAATATAAATCTAACTTTGCATTTGTGGGCAATGTCCCACCATATTCATTAAGAACACATTCCTCTGAAATAAATGCAGCTGGATCAAAATCTCCACCTGAAAACTCACCATTATAATCAAATGTTCGATGTATTGTTGTACCTGGTAAATCACATATAGAATAGCAATCACTCCACTCTGAAGAAGTATATAATTCACATTGAGCAAAAGGAGGTGCTTCAAATTGCCTCCCTGAATCTATACAAACATCGTCAACTTCTGATGTATTGACAAGTATTAATTGACTGCAGGTAGGGTCTGCCTTCCACATGCAAAAATCATCTATTTTATATTCATTATCATCACTGTTACCTTGTCCCAATGCTTCAAACCGAAGCCCTCCTAAATTACCATTATAATCCCACTGACCGATAAAAGCATTATTAATCCATAATTCGACACGATTAGTATTCAAATCGATAATTTGTACTATTGTATTCCACACGTCTTGATAATAAACAAAAGTTTCTATTGGAGTAGAACTATTCTCCATATAAACGTTGCCTTGTCCAGTGCTAAGAAATTCTACCTGATAAGCAACATTCCCATTTTGACCATTTGAACTGGGTAGATCATACAACAAATTATAGCTAGCTGCATGGTTGGAACTAATGATCGTTCTCCAAGAAAGCCTATATCGTCCATCTGAATTGTTTTCTAAATCGTACATTAGCTCTCCATTATCTCCCAAATCAAGATATTGATTACCATTTTCTAAAAATACTGCTGCACTAGAGAACGTATTCATTGTTGTCCAACGAGTAGATTGGGGGTCAATAAATTGATTTACTTGATAGTCTTCAAAATTATCACATAAAAATTGTTCTGCAATAGGGGGACTACTAGCTGATTCAATACAAGTACAGTCACAGGAAACAGTGAAATCAAACAGACCAATATCATCAGAGGTTTTACCATCAACTATGATATAGTAAGTCCCTGGAGTTAAGACAACATCTAATCCTTCTTTAGAAATTGAATTCGTATAATTTTCTGTACTAGAAGCGATACAATTAGTTAAAGTATTACCATCAAAATTAACAGGAATATCTCCTCCACAATCATCTAAAATAAAGATATCAGTATCCATAAAAGATTCTACATCTACAAAGAATTTATACTGTCGTTCTTCTGTTACTTCTATAGAATAGTACTTTTCATTTCCTTCATAAGAAGTTCCTGAGACACATGAATAATCTGTTAATAAATTATCAGTATTGACTGTACTTTGGTTTGTTAGTATATCCCCACAAACAACAGGAACTACTTCATCACAAAAAGAAGATCCATTACAATTCCAACTAGCTATTAAATCATAACTTCCACCAGACCCATCCCATCCATCTACCATTACGTAATAAGTACCTGCATTTAAAGCGACAGAAGTAGTTATGCTTTCTGGCGAATTACCTGAATTCGTACTAAACGCTATCACATCATATTCATCACAAGAATTGAGCAAGAATAAATCTAAATCTCCAGCTGAACTAGAAGGATCAAGGTTTATAGAAACAACACTATTTTGCTCCAAAGTGATATAATACAAACGGTCTCCTCCTGTTAAGCCCCCTTGATAATTTCCATCAAGTAAATAGGCACTTACAGTATTTGCACTACTTCCATTACTATGGGTGATTAATTGATCACATGTCAATTCTTGCGCAAAATTACAAGATAATTGCTCACAGGTTGCTGTTATTCGAAAATTTGCTGCCTCACTTGTGCCAAATCCATCTACTACTGCATAATATGTTCCAGCAGGTAGAGGAGGGTCAGCATCAATAGAAAACTCACGTGTTCCAAGGTTTGTCAAACCACTCGTACTCCTTCCTATACAATTAATATTGTCTCCGCACTCATTTAATATAAATAAATCTAAATCATCATTTAAATCATCACTAAACAAATTGACTATTAGCCTCCCTGAAGAAGATGTTTTTTGGATTTCAAAAATTTGATCTGGTCCATTAAAAGAGTTAGAAGAAGAGTGGCAAGCATAGTCATCTATTTCTAAGTTATTTGATGCCCCTACTGTCGTTCGTTCGAGTGTATTTCCACACGCTAATGTTTCGGCATCTCGACAAGGGTTTGGGCATACACCATTATTATACCAGTTCTCTTTGTTAAATACACAAAAATTGAAATCACAATTAATATCTAAATTTATCCCATTATGACAATACCCTGTATCTCCAGCAATTAATGTACAATTAATATTATCAAATCTTGATAAAGAAATACAATCAACATAATAAAGATAATTGCTATTTACAGTATAAAAGTTGATAGCTCCAAGTGATGTTGAACTATAGGTAAACAGACTTATCGGTTCTCCATTAATGGTCAATAGTATTGAAATATTATTTCCTTCTTTAAAAAATGTTTGGCACACATTAAACCATTGATTTTGAGGAAAAGAAAAGTTAACTTCATTAAATTCTCCAGAACCGTCAGGACCGAAGAATAACTCATACTGTCCACTTGGATTTGGTATATTTTGATTTTGCTGTATACTATAATAAGCTTGACGACCTGATGGTATAAATAAATTGAAAGAAAGTTGATGATAATTGGAACTAAGTAGATTTCGATTACCTAGTAAATACAATACATCAGGTATATTGTTTGAAGATATGTAATCCATTAATAATGACTTACCTATCACAGAGTTCTCATTTTGAATATTTGGATTACTACTATCACAGAAAAAAGTATTTGATGTCACAATTCCATCTCTCGATGCATTAGGCCAGATTACCCAATTATCAAAATTGGATTGACTAGAAATATCTCCTGTAGTATAGCTGGAGAAATCCTCGTATTGTAAACTTTGAGTAAACTGTGCAAAAAGACCATTTTGAAAAAATAAAATAATGGTTAAAACTGATAGAACTCGTCTCATTGTATTTGGTTTTCGAATAAAAAAATTGTCTTGATTCGATAAAATCCTAATGGCAAATGAAGACTTTAGAAAAGAAATATAGTTATCTAATAGTTTTTGATTGTCTCCTTTGGCAGAAGGTATTGTATTTTCGTTAAAATAAAAATAGGAATTTTATTTTATTTTATTCAATAATTACTTACTTTTTTCTTGAGCATCTCAATAGAGTCTAAAACAGCTTGATTTTCTGGTTTTAATAGGAGTGCTTCATTATATCTTTTAAGTGCATATCTAATATCTACTGAACTTCCTTTTGATATTTTCTCTTCTGAATCTGTCAAAAGAGCATCAAATTTTTCATCAAGGTTTTTTTGCCTTTCTACAACTAAGTTTTTTAAATATTCGTCAGGGCTAAAATCTTCCATTTGCTTGGCAAGTTGCAGTTTTTGATAAAGGCTATCTTCTGGATATCGATAGTATTGTTGTTGAAGCTGTAATAATTTTTTAAATCTAGTCTTATACTGTTCAACTATTTCTAACTCTTTAGAAGAATAATTAAATTTATCGGTATTTAAAGTAGTAATAGCTTCAGAATATTTGGCTTGCACTTTTAACTGCTTTGCATTGCCTATAATATTCTCAAAAGCTATTTTATGATTTTGCTTTGATTGTAAATAGTAGGTTATTCCAAAAGCTATAATGGTTAATAATAAACCCGATAAAACTCCAATGAATAGTCTTTGTATTTTATTTTTCCGTTTTAATAATTGTTGTTCTCTAAGTAATCTTTTTGCCTCTGCCTCTTTTTGCTGTTGAATCTCTTTATAGCTTTTTTTGATATAAATCAATACTTCCTGATTCCAATTTCCTTTTTTAAAATAGCCTTTCCATTCGTCATATTCTTGTTCTGACAAAAGTCCACCATTTCGATACACAAAATCCTGCTGCCTACGAATAACAGACTGTTGTATACTTCGTAATATTTTGTCTTGTTCAGGAAGTTGTTCCCAAACTTTTAAAGCAATAATATCATGTGTTAATTCTATTTTCATCAGTCGTATCGACGTATAATACGCATATTTTCAAAAGTTTGTATACACATTTGTAATTCTTGTTGACTAAGATTAAGCTCCTTACATACTTTATCTAAGTATTCGATGTTAACTACTTTTTTAGTCTTTGCATCTGTCACAAGAGTACCAAGTAATTGTAAAGAGATTCCTTCTTTTCCTTCACCCAATTTCATATCTAATAGTCGAAGTTGCTCCATAAGAAAATCACCAAGTACATCATCAAAATCTCCTAATTTATTAACTAACTCTGAATTAAATATAGGTATTTGGTTTGATTTAGTCTGTCCTAACTGATATAGTCGATGTAAAAAAACCTGTAAATAAGTCAACTCTGATCCTGTTTTATTATTATTGAGTTTTTTTGCTATTTCAAGTGAAACAGTCTCTTTTTGTTCTAAATGAATATATCCTTTTTTCTCAAAAGCAGTTAAGGTTTGATTAATTATGTTTTGTCTGTCTGAGGAACGAATTTCCTCTACTCTGTACCTATGGTCAAATAAATAAGGAATCATTTTTTCATATTCCCATAAATGTGCGATAAATTCTTCTCTCATAATAATAATAATACTACAAGATATATCTAATTCAACAACAGCTTTCATCGCTTCAAAAAATTCTATTTGCTCCTCAATTGTCGGTTGTAGTATAAAAAGTTCTTCGAATTGATCTAATAATAAATAGATTGGTTTAAAGGTTTCTAGATATACTATTTCTATAATTTCTATCAGGGAGAGCTTAGCTGCTTTCTCTCTTATAAGAGGGGTTGATAGTTGCTCAATTAATAGTTCCTTTATAGAAGCTACTAAATTTATATTTCGCCGAATATAGAGTCCTAACCAACGACTATCTCTAAACTTGTTAGCCAAACCACATTTAACAAGACTAGTTTTTCCTGTTCCTGATGCTCCGTATAGTAATATCAACCGAGTATCATAAGTCAATTCATACAAGTCTTTACTTTCTTTTTCTCGACCGAAAAAGAAGCTATGGTCACTTTTCTCATAAGCACTCAAAAACTTGAAGGGACTTGTATTCATTTTAACTTTATACGATTATTTAAATTGATTGAAATCAGATAGTAGGCTTTCCAAAAGATTCTCAATCAAAATTAAATCTTTTGATTCTATATAATGTTCTTCATATTTCCGTTTGTAAATTTTGTATTTGTCATCTTCTACTTCATACGAAAGATAGTGTTGTATGTATTGTGTGTCTTCAGGGCTACTCAATAAAATTTTTACCTCTCCAGGAGTATTTGAACGTTCATAACAAACAAATTTTCGATTAACATCTTCTTCATATTCATTTTTCCCTTGTGCAAAACCGCAAAAGAAAAATAAATCTGGATTAAATCGTTTTGCTTTAGGTTCAAAAGCATTTAAGTCTAAGATAAGAGGAGAAAGACTTAGAAGTTCACTACTATCTTTAAAATCTTTTGCTACAAATACAGTCTGATTACTTGCGAAAGAATCTTTCTTCAAAGGAGTCTTATCAAAAGCTTTATCTTCTGCGCCTTGTAAAATTGCTTTATAATGTACGAAGCCTGGTTTTTCAGCTTTTCGAGGATTATTAATATCAATCCCTTTAATCGTTATCAATTGATAAGTTATCAAAAAAGCACATGTTCTAAATAAAATACCTACTTTTTCTTCTGCTTTCCGACATAAATTGATTAATTCTTTTTGATCTATAGATGAAGGATATAAGCGATTACGTAAAAATTGCTCTAGATAACGATAAGCTTCATAAGTATCACTTAAGTTTACTAATTCTTGATGCAACTCTACGAACTCTTCAATAAAGGGTATCCGATTATTATCTTCAAAAATCCTGCTCATTGTACTTATAAGCCATATATAATCGAAGGTATCAGCGCTTCCAGGATAAACACTTTGATTTATATAAGCTAGTAAATCTTCTAAGTATTCTGGTCGAATAAAAAAATCTTTCTTAAAATACTGGCTAGCATCCCATACATTCGACAAAGATATAATTGCTAGGTATTTCGCTAAAGTAAGATAGGCTTCATTGAGTTCAAATAAACGAATGCGAGCACTTTCTTCAGCACCATATAAATCTCTAACCTGAAAGCTAAGCATATGTGGAAAATGATCTAATATTTCTTTCTTAAAATACTGCAATTGGTTAGAATTTGGGTTTTCTTTATATGATTTCCACTTTTCTTTATAGTCTGATTTATATCGACTCATACCCTCAAACATCAATTCAAACAAAGAGTGGTTTAAGTTATCTATATGTGATATATCTTGATCTAAAATATAATTAATATCTGTTTTGGATTTAGTATAAAATGAGATTTTCCATTTTAAAAACTTTTCCTCTTTCGTATAAAGACCCCAAGGAAAATTCGTTGAATCTTCCTGCTTTAACTCAATCCCCCTATACTGGATATCCAAATTGCTATTATCATTTTTAAGTCTTGCACTTGCTATATCAAAAGCATCTTTGATACTCTTTTTCCCTACAAAAGCTTGATAAAAATAACGCGAAAGAGCAATAGAGTTTTGATCTAAAACATTCGTAGAGGTTGCGATAACAGCTTTAATACCTTTTTGAAATAAATCATCTACTTGTGCAACATTCGCACAACCATTTAAAAACACCAATTTCAGCTTTTCTTGTTGTCCTAGTAATAAAGAAAGAAAAGAAGCCCGTGCTTTACCATCTGTTAATTCTAGAAAAGATTGTCCTGAGTGTCCACTATAGTGAAACAAAAAAATACGATTATGAAGCCGCACAGTCGTTTTGTATAAATCATCAATACTTGTACTTCCCAAAGAAAGGTATTCTATAATACCTTGGTCATGTAATGGTGCCAATATATCTCGAATAGCTCGTTCCTCTTCTTCTAATTCTAGGCTATATTGCATATCATTGGCGTAAGCAAAAAGAAATATTGGTTTTGATAAATTCATTATTGGATTTACTTCGTTTCATTTCAATAAAATCTATTTCTAAATGTAATAGATTTTATTGAAATGAATCATTTTTTCATAAAATATTCATTTTAGGACGGTACACACTGTACTATTAATTCAATTATGTTAAGTAGAGTTTTGCCTACTCATGTGTCGCCCTGAAAAAAGTTGACTGGTAAAAGTGAATTTTATCATG
>JAHDDQ010000072.1:0-8135 GCA_020629275.1 Tenacibaculum sp.
ACATCTAAAATAATATTTCCGTATTTATTATTTAAATCAGCATTGTTGGTTGCAGGCATTTTAATAAAATAATTGATTTTATAATTAATATTATTGTTATTACCCCACCAGCTCCATCCAGATCTGGTACTTTCTATAACCGTACGAGCTTCAACCAAACTACTATTCCCTTCAAAGTCAATTCGTATAGCATTTAATTTATCTTCAACTTTACTTTTGTTGCTACCTTTAACTGTAATTACCACTTCTATTTCTACAGTATTTTTTTCCCAAGTAGTTACATTTACATTTCCATATTTATTGTCTATGTATACAGTAGCATTAGAATTTACGGAGAAGTTTTTGCTGATTGTTTTACTTTTTTCGTGCTTTTTAGTATCCATAGGATATGAAAAGCTTGGTATCAATATTAAAATTAATACGATTTTACTAAATAACTTCGTCAAATTCATTGTTATATTTTGTAGGTTTTTTTAATAATTCTAATTGAAATAAAAGATGTTCTAATACCTTTAATCGTTGCTGATAATTTGCAATCATTCCTTGAATAACTTCATGTTCATTTCCAATATGCTTCAAGTCTTTCTTGAAATTATTGTATTTATCTTCTAACTCTTCAATTTGATCAAGAGCGTCTTCAATAATATGTTCAGTATTAATATTTCTATACTGTTCAATTTCTTTTAATTCTTGATTGATTGTGCTTATAAAAAAATGTTGTGTTTCAGCCATTTTTGGAGAAATATCCGTCATGTCGTATTGGTTTTTTTGATGATTACTTCCTAAATAAAAACCTAATACTAATAAGATTGAAGCTGCAACAGGTAACCATTTCCACGAAAAATGTTTCTTCTGAACAGTTTCTCTTTCTAACTTCCTTAAAAAACGATCTTCATGACCTGAATGAGGCTCAAAAATATTAAGATTATTTTCCGATAAATACTCCTTTAATTTATCTTCCATACATTGTGAAATTTTGTTTTTTTTCTAATAAAATGTTTTTCAACTTCTTTTTTGCTCTAGAAATAGTAGTTCTTACATTTTCATTACTATAACTTAGAATTTGAGCAATCTCTTCGTTATCGTATCCTTCAATTAAGTGTAAATTAAGTACAACTCTATAATTATCTTTTAATGCATTTATTGTACCTAAAATCATATCTACACCAAATGTTTCATATCTTATTTCGTCACTATCAGTATCATTGCTAGGAATTACATCCATTTTAACTTCACTGTAGCGATTGTTTTTTTTCAATTGGGTTAAACTTTTATTTATTACTATACGTTTTAGCCATGCTCCAAAGGCAACTTCACCTTTGAAGGAATTAATTTTAGTAAAAGCTGTTAAAAATGCTTCTTGCATAATATCTTCAGCTTCAAATTCATCCTTCAATATTCTAAAAGCTGAATTATACATTGCTTTATAGTACTGTTTGTACACTAGCATTTGTGCTGTTGTATCCTTACGTTTACAACGTTCAATTAGTTGGTTAGTATGTGATGTAGTTGTTTCCAATTAAATTCTTCTGTTATAAAGACAAAAGGTTTTTCGAGTTGTGACACTTTTATTGAAAAATATTTTTTTATGACATACTTTTGAATAACTTACCTTGAGTTAGGATTAAAAATATTAAAATATCTTTTATATTTGGCATAATGATTGAAGAAGTAAAAATCATAGAGTGTCCACGTGATGCCATGCAAGGAATTAAAGAATACTTTATACCTACTGAAGAGAAGGCGAAGTATATTAATTCATTATTGAATGTTGGTTTTGATACTATTGATTTTGGTAGTTTTGTTTCTCCAAAAGCAATACCTCAAATGAGAGATACAGCTGAAGTATTGAGTAAATTAAATTTATCTTCTACGACTAGTAAATTGCTAGCAATTGTAGCGAATATAAGAGGTGCTAATGATGCTTGTGTTTTTGAAGAAATTGATTATCTAGGATATCCATTCTCTATATCAGAGAATTTTCAGATGAGAAATACGCATAAAACTGTTGCTGAATCTGTAGCTATTTTACAAGACATATTGAGTTTAGCACATCGACATGATAAGAATGTAGTAGCTTATTTATCAATGGGGTTTGGTAATCCTTATGGAGATCCATGGAACGTTGATATCGTAGCAAAATGGACCGAAAAACTTGCAAAAATGGGAGTTAAAATTGTATCTTTGTCAGATACAATAGGTAGTTCAACACCAGAAATAATTGATTATTTATTCTCTGAATTGATACCTCGTTACCCAGATATTGAATTTGGAGCGCATCTTCATACCACACCTGATACTTGGCACGAAAAGGTAGATAGTGCTTACAAGGCTGGATGTAAACGTTTCGATGGTGCTATTAAAGGCTACGGAGGCTGCCCAATGGCTAAAGATGATTTAACAGGAAATATGCCTACTGAAAAATTAATATCGTACTTTAACGTTAACAAAGTACAAACAAATATAAAACCGATGAGTTTTGAGAGTTCATATAATAAAGCACTCGAAGTCTTTAAAAGTCCAATGTAGTAGATGAAAATTAATATACTATTATTCTTATTTTTCGGAGTTACTCTCTTTTCGCCACCTAATAACGAGGGCGAAACTTTAGGCTCTTGGGATATTCGTAATGGTATATTTATAGAGAACGAAGATGAAGAAACTACAATAGCTCGATATAATTGGAATGTTTTTTATAACATGTTTCCTAAGCGTGTTACCCAGAAATATATTAAAAGATTAGTTTTAATGACCGATGGAGAAGATGAAAAAACTGGTGCATTAGGTGCTTTGAACAATAAGAATACGGAATGGCAATTAGTTTTAGATCCGATTGATGTAGACTTTACAAGCAAAAGTAAAACAAGAATACACCAATCAATCTATACCCTTGTTCACGAGTTTGGACATTTACTTACTTTGAATCATACTCAAATTAAGCCAAAACCAGCAAATAAAATAGATCAGGATAAAGATGAACCTTATGTAACTATGGAAGGCATAGCAGTTAAAAATAGTTACATAAATAAATTTGTTTCTGAATTTTGGGATGGTAATCTTTTAAAAGAATGGGATTACATTCAAAGAACATTCTGTTACACAGAACAAAAAAGTTGTCTCGAAAAATTATATGGCCTATATCAAGATAATTATACCGACTTTTTAACAGATTATGCGGCTGAAAGTCCTGAAGAGGATATAGCAGAAAGTTGGACTGCTTTTGTTTTAGGTGAGCGCATAAAAAAGCCTAAGACCATTGCTGAAAAAAAAATAAACTTCTTCTATAAGTTTGATGAACTTGTATACTATAGAAAAGTTATTCGTAAGAATATCAGAAGATATGAATAGTAATTTGTATTAAAATAAGTGCCATGTCCTTTTTCAAAAAACAATTACCCTTACTCATTATATTATGCCTTTTATGTGCTTGTAAAGCAAAAAATATAAGACATAATGAAGCCTTTCACTTTTCCAAAAAGCCAGGTAATATTTATTTTACCATTTTACAAATTAATGATGTATATGAAATAGCACCTATACAGGCAAATAAATTTGGAGGTATGGCGAGGGTAGAAACAATTCATCAAGAGTTACTTAAAGAAAACCCAAATACGATGCTAGTTCTAGCTGGTGATTTTTTAAATCCTTCTCTCCTTGGAACTATGAAGTTTGAAGGCGAACGTGTTAGAGGAAAACAGATGGTTGAAGTAATGAATGCAATGAATTTTGAATTAGTTGCTTTTGGTAATCATGAATTTGATTTAAGCTACAGTAACCTACAAGATCGCTTAAATGAAAGTGACTTTGAGTGGATTTCATCGAATGTTTTTCATAATAGAGGCGGAGAAAACCATTTTTTTCATAAAGTTATAAATGGGAAAAAGGAAGTGGTTAATGAAACCTACACAAAGGAGTTCACAGTAAATGGTAAGACACTTAAATTAGGTTTTATAAGTGTTTGTATACCTTCTAATCCTAAAAGTTATGTTTCATATTCTGATATGTATGTTGAAGCTGAACGTACTTTTAAAGAACTTCAACCAAAAGTTGATTTCGTATTAGGATTAACTCATGTTAAAGTGGCACAAGATAGAGAAATTGCAAAACTGCTTCCAGAAATTCCTTTAATTATGGGAGGTCATGAACATACAAACAAGTACGAAAAAGTAGGGAAAACAGTTATAACCAAAGCAGATGCTAATGTTAAGACAGTATATATCCATCGTTTTCAGTACAATCCTAATACAGATAAATTAGAGTTTAAATCTGAATTGAAAACAATCGATGAAAAAATACCTTCCGACCCTAAGGTTGGAAGTATAGTAGCGAAATGGCAGAATTTGCTACGTACTAAAATCAAAGATATAATTGATAAACCTGATGAAATAGTTTACAAAACTAAAATTGCTTTAGATGCTAGGGACACACCAATTAGATCTGTACAAACTAATATGGGTGGAATTATAGCTAAAGCAATGAGTTTCGCTTATAATGACACAATAGATGCGGCTTTCGTGAATGGAGGCTCAATTCGTATTGATGATAAATTGAAAGGTAATATTACAGCAACAGATATATTTAGAGTGCTTCCATATGGAGGAAAAGTTATAAAAGTTAAAATGAAAGGATCATTACTTAAAAAGGTACTTGATTTCGGAGAAAAAGCATCAGGTACAGGTGCGTATTTGCAAAGATTTAATTTGAAAAAAACAGATACAGGCGAGTGGATGATAAAAAATTCAGCAATAGAGAAAGAGAGTATATATACGATAGCTACTTCAGATTATTTATTAAAAGGCTACGATATTCCTTTTTTAAATGAAAAAAATAAAGACATCTTAAATGTCTACAGCCCCAGTAAAAACGAACTTTCTTCAGATATTCGTAAAAGTGTAATCCAGTTTTTTAAAGCAAAAAAATAATTTATAATTAGTCTAATTAAATTTTTTTAATTTGAGATTGTTCGCTACATTTGCGACATTATTTGAAATTAATCTAAATAAAATGAAGGGAAATATATTAAGTCTTTTTGCTCTAGGAATTATAGCAATTTCATGTTCTGATGATAAGGGTACAGATACCGGCTCAGGTCAAGCAACAAATACACCTAGTGTAAGTGAAGTAGTAACAGGAAACGATTTTACAAGAGCTAGTAATGGTGATTATAACAATAATTATATAAATAATTATTCAACTTTATTCACTAGAAATGGAAATGCTACAGTAAGTTACAGTGGACAAACTACAAGATTAAAACAAGCTAAAGAAATAGGAGGGAACCTAAAAACTCAAACTAGTGTTGCTGATATCCGATTAAAGTTTGAAGGTCAGGAAGTTTCTGGTAAATTACAAAGTGCTGGTTTTACAGACGTAAGTTTAAATGGTACGACCAAAGTAGTAAGACCAAAATCATCTTCTTCAATAGGAATATTTGGTGCTAATAAAAATACTGCTGGTCAAGGTTTAACTAATGTTCAGGCTTTTGATACTTTTATTACGAGTCATCAAGCAGTTCTAGATAATTGGACTACCCAAGCAGCTTCAGGTCAGGCAGGTACGTTTACAGAAAGTGATGGAACAACTGTAAGATATGTAGATGCTAAAGGTCGTGAATTAGATCAATTATTTACAAAATCATTAGCAGGAGCCTTAGCTTATGATCAAACGGTTAATCATTACTTAAATCGCTTAGATAATGAGAATGGTGACACTGCAAATGGAGCTAAAGATTATCGAAAATTAAATGATACAGGAACTGTAGTTGAAGGAAAAAGCTATACGACTATGGAGCATCATTGGGATGAGTCTTTTGGGTATATATATGGTAACACATCTGCTCAAAATTTGATTTATAAATACATAGATAATGTAGATAAGTTAACAAAATTTGCAGGAATTGAAAAGGAAATTTTTGAAGCATTTGTTGTAGGAAGAATAGCTATTTCTGAAAAGAATTATACAATGAGAGATGCTCAAATAAGTATTTTACGTGAAAAATTAGGTTTAATAGTTGCTGTTAGAGCTGTGCATTATTTGTCTGGTGGTGCAAAAATCTTAGATAACGTTGCTATTGGAACAGGGAAAAGAGAAGATGCTTTTCACGATTTATGTGAAGGTTATGGTTTTGTAAATAGTCTACGCTACTTAGTAAAGTCAGATGGTAAAACAAGATACTTTACAGACGCTGATGTAGATGCGTATTTAGCAATACTAGACAATGGAAATGGTTTATGGGATGTAACATCTACCCAATTAAAGGATATGGCAGATAAAATTGCAGCTAAGAGAGTTGGCGGTTTACCTTGGACGGTAGCAGACGTTAATCCATAATATGTAATAAAATAATATAAAATTATAGTTTTATAATTAAAAAAAGGGATAACTAACGGTTATCCCTTTGATACGTTCAGTTTATAAATTTAATAGAGTTTTTTATGAAAAAAATAGTGTACATACTATCAGTTTTTACGCTTCTTTATTTCTTTTCTTGTTCAAGTGACGAATCTTCAATGGGTGGAAACGGAAATGGAGATAATTTTAATAGAGTAAATTTAACATCAAGTTGGGTAAACAATTTGTTATTACCAGCTACAAAAGATTTTAAAAATAAAGTTTCTACTCTAAATACTTCAATAGCTACATTTAGTACCACACCAGATGCTAATACACTAACAAAAGTTAGAACAGATTTATTTGAAGCTTATAAAGTATGGCAGCATGTAGAGATGTTCTATTACGGATCAAGTTTTTCTTTGGATATGAATACATATCCAACTGATAAAAAGAACATAACCGATAATATTAATAGTACAACAGCTATTGATTTAGACAGAACTGTACTAAATTCTGCTCAAGGATTACCAGCTTTAGATTACTTAATTAACGGATTAGATGATTCTGATAGCAAGATTTTAGATAAATACAAAGAAGCAAAATATAAAAATTATCTGAAATTATTATCAGAGCGAATGGTGAATCTAACTACTACTGCTTTAAACGATTTCGAATCTAATAAGGAAATAAATATAGCTAAAGTAGATAATACGATAAGTTCATATTTTAGTATTCAATTAAATGATTTTGTTCAATATACTGAAAAATCTTTCAGAGAAGCAAAAATAGCTAGACCATCGGGTACAAGAAATAGAAATCCAAAGTTTACTGTTTCACCAAGTCCTGATTTTGTAGAGTCTTTATACAGTCCAAAAAACTCAAAGGCATTATACCTTGAAGCTTACGATGCAATTCAAGATTTTTACTATGGTAGAAGTTATGCAAATAACTCAAATACTACAGGTATTCAAGAATATTTACAAGCTTTAGGAACCACAATTTTAGTCAACGGAAAAGACATTCCATTGAACGATTATATTGAAACGTTGTTTACTAATATAGATGCTGCAAATGCAAATATTAATGACGACTTCTATCAACAAACAAAAACTTATAACCCTAATTTTGATGCTGCTTTTGATGCAATTCAAGAGTATGTAATAGCAGTTAAATCAAACGTAATAAACGCCTTTAATCTAACAATTGATTTTGTAGATAGTGATGGGGATTAGTAGAAATATTAATACATACTTAAATAAAAAAACAGGAGCGGCTACTTTAGCCGCTTTTCGTATTTTATTTGGAGTATTAATGTTATTAGGTCTAATTAGGTTTTTATCCAAAGGCTGGGTTTATAAATTTTATATAGCGCCTAAACTTCATTTTAAATATTATGGCTTTTCTTGGGTAGCAACTTGGGGAAACTATACATATATATTATTTGCTGTAGCAATAATGGCGTGTGTAGCTATCATTCTAGGATATAAATATAGAATTTCGATGATACTCTTTTTTGTATCATTTACTTACATTGAATTAATAGATAAAACAACGTATTTAAATCATTATTACTTCATAAGTATGTTGAGTTTTTTATTATGCTTTTTACCATTGAATGCTACTTTTTCTCTGGATAGCTATGACAGCAGGAAATCATACAATTACGTGCCCACTTGGACGGTAGACGCTATTAAATTATTAATAGGGATTGTATACTTTTATGCAGGTTTAGCCAAGTTGAATTCAGATTGGTTACTGCGTGCACAACCATTGAAAATATGGTTATCCTCTAAGATGGATTT
>JAHDDQ010000072.1:8145-17071 GCA_020629275.1 Tenacibaculum sp.
GATACTTGGTTTCACTATGTAATGAGCTGGAATGGTGCTTTGTACGACCTAACAATACCATTTTTACTTCTGATACGTAAAACGAGACCTTTTGCTTTTGCTTTGGTAGTTATTTTTCACGTTTTCACTCGTATTTTATTTCCTATAGGAATGTTTCCTTACGTGATGATATGTGCAACATTAATTTTTTTTAATAGTGAATTTCATGAAGCTTTTTTAGCCAAAATAAGCCATTTATTCAATCTAAAAACAAAAGTTAATCATATAAGAGACGTATATTTGCCGAAGATTAATAAAAAGACATTTTTTGTTGTCTGTTTATTTTTGGGGATACAATTAATAGTACCTTTTCGTTACTTACTTTATCCAGATGAATTATTCTGGACTGAAGAAGGATACAGATTCTCTTGGAGGGTTATGTTAATAGAAAAGGCGGGTTATACCTCTTTTAGGATTTTAAAATATGACACTGGAGATAGTTTTCCAGTAGACAATGATTATTTTCTGACAGCTTTTCAGAACAAACAAATGTCTACACAGCCAGATTTTATTATTGAATATGCTCACTTTTTGGGAGAGCATTATAAAAAAGAGTTAGGAACACAAAACATAGGAGTTTTTGTAGAAGGTTATATTTCTTTGAACGGTAGAATAAGTAAACCTTATATAGATCCAAATATTGATCTACTAAAGATAAGCGACAGCTTTAAACATAAACATTGGATATTACCATTCGAAGATGAAATTAAAGGCTTATAATTTTCTATTATTTTTTTATTTTACATTATCAATTTATGCTTTTCAAAGCAAAGAAGTTACAATTATTAATACTGAAACTAACAAACCTATTGAAGGCGTTCAGGTATATACCAAAATTGGGCAACTAGTAGGAATTTCAAATGAATTCGGTAAGGTAAATTTATCCACTTTAAATTCACAAACAAAATATAGATTATTATTTTTCGAGTATAATTATAAAACTTATGAAATAGATGTAATTCTTGAGAACACAACTAATTTTGTTGTAAAAATGTATCCATTAAGTAATGTTTTGTCTGAAGTTGTTTTAAATTTCAAAAAGAAACAGGCTTTTGGTTTAACAACACTAAAACCAGTCGAAGGAACGCACATATACGCAGGAAAAAAATCTGAAGTTGTTTTATTAAATGAAGAAATAGCTAACAAGGCAACAAATAATGCACGCCAGATTTATGCTAAAGTAGCAGGGTTAAATATTTACGACAGTAATGATGGAGGTTTGCAATTAAGCATAGGAGGTAGAGGATTAGATCCCAATAGAACAGCAAACTTTAATACGCGTCAAAATGATTATGACATAAGCGCCGATGTTCTTGGGTATCCAGAAAGTTATTATACACCACCAACAGAAGGATTAGAGCAAATTCAGGTAATTCGAGGAGCAGCTTCATTACAGTATGGAACCCAATTTGGAGGATTAGTAAATTTTGTAACTAAAAAGCCGAATACTCGTAAACCGCTAGAGATAATTACAAGAAATTCAGTAGGGAGTTTTAATTTATTCACAAACTTTACCAGTTTAAGCGGTACTTCTGGAAAATTAAGTTATTATGCCTATTACAATTATAAACAAGGAGATAGTTTTAGACCAAACTCAGGGTTCAATTCAAAAAATGCATTCGCTCATGTAGCCTATCAATTCAATGATAAAACCAAGTTAGAAGCGGAAATTACACATTTAGATTATTTAGCTCAGCAAGCAGGAGGATTATCTGATGTTCAGTTTCTCGAAGACCCTAGGCAAAGTTACAGAACACGAAACTGGTTTGCAGTCAATTGGAATTTATTCAATATAAAATTGAATCATGAATTTTCTGAAAACGTAAATGGAACATTAAGTGTATTTGCATTGGACGCTTCAAGAAAAGCGATTGGTTTTAGAACTAATCCGTTAGATGAAAATGCTAATATTTTTGAAATTGATAGTGATGAAACTGATGGATTTGGGAATTTTGATTTTGAGAGAGATTTATTAGTAGGAACGTTTAAAAACTTTGGAGCAGAAGCAAGAATAATTACAAAATATACTTTAAATAATCAACCATCTGTTTTGTTGTTAGGGAGTAAATTTTATAAAGCTGATAATGCATCACAACAAGGAGCAGGAAGTAAAGGAACTGATGCAGATTTTTCATTTAGAAATGTAGAATTTCCGACATACCCAAATCAGAACAAGTTTAAATATCCAAACCTAAACGCATCATTGTTTGGAGAAAATATTTTTAATTTGAACGATCACTTATCGATAACACCTGGTTTTCGATTTGAATACATTAAAACAGAATCTGAAGGATCTTTTCTTAATGTGGCTAATTTACAAGGCAGTAATCCAACAATAGCCTTCATTCCTGATAATAATAGTTTGAAAAGAAATTTTTTGCTATTAGGAATAGGAGTAAGTTATAAACCAAAACCATACTTTGAATCCTATTTTAATTTTTCACAAAATTATCGTTCTGTTACTTTTTCAGATATAAGAACAGTGAACCCTTCTTTTGCTGTAGATCCAGAAATAAAAGATGAAACAGGATATACTATCGACCTTGGAATGAGAGGGAAGTTGAAAGATATTATATCGTATGATATAAATGTGTTTTCTTTATTGTATGATAACAGGATAGGGCAGTTTTTTAGTACACAGGCACCTTACAGAGCTCAATGGGTGAGAGGTAACATAGGAAAAGCATCTATATTTGGTTTCGAATCTTTAGTGCAATGGAATGTGAAAGAATCTTTCTTTAATAAAGATAGTAATTTGAAGTTAGATATATTTTCTAATTTGGCTTTAACAACTTCAGAATATACAAGTAGTACGCTAACTAGCATCGATGGAAATAAAGTGGAATTTGTACCAGAGATAAATTTAAAAACAGGTATTTCGTTTGGGTATAAAAATTTAATTACTTCATTGCAATATACTTACTTATCTGAACAATTTACAGACGCAACAAATTCAGCATATAATCCAAATAATAATATTAGAGTAGATGGAGCTATACCTTCTTATGATATTTTGGATTTTTCATTGTCGTATACCTTGTCAAAAAATATAAAGTTAGAAGCAGGTGTAAATAATCTATTAAATAATAGTTATTTCACTAGAAGAGCAACAGGATATCCTGGTCCAGGAATTATTCCGTCTTTATCTCGAAACTGGTATACAACACTACAATTTAAAATTTAACTTAGAATAAATCTAGATAATAACATGTAATTTATTGGTTTTTTATAAATGACTTTTTATTGTATTTTTATATAAAAGTAAATCAGTATGTTAAAGTCAGTAAATTTACATAAAGAGTTAATTAGAAATAGAAAGAAAGAAATTAACAAATTAACTGTTTCAACATGGGTTGAACAAGTTTTTAAAGAAGTAGATAATAAACACGATCGAATCAGAGAAAATCTTGGCGCAACTGGTAATAAAGGCTTGTCAATGTTAAATTTCGATAAATTAGAGCCTGAAAATATCTTTCACATATCGCAAATAAGAAAAATATGCATCGATTACAGGTTAAAGTTTTTAGATACAGAACTATTTAAAGGCGATTATCCATCTGAAGCTATAAGTAAAATCCGACATATAGAAGATATTCATGATACAGAGCTAAAGGATTTTAAAATTATAGCACCATCTATATTATTTAAGTTAAATAAAGCTGATGACCCACTTCTTTTTACATCTTTAGGTAACGGTTACTTTTATTTTATTCACAAATGGGGTAATGATGTTAATTTATCCAGAAAAATAAAGTATTGGCCAATAAAAAACATAGAGAACTTCATTGTAACTTTATTATCAGTTAGTATACTGTTAACCATTATTACACACCAATTTTTCTTTAGAGAACAATCCAGTATAGTATATTTCTTAGTATTATTTATGTTTTACTTCAAAGGAGCTGTAGGTATGGCTTTATTTTATGGAATTTCAATAGGGAAAAACTTTAGCGAATACGCTTGGAAAAGTAAGTATGATAAAATCACATAGTTGATATTATCACATATAAGTGTTTGTTTTTAAAAATATTAAAGTAAAAAATAGTCAGTCTTAACAAAATACGTTTAAGGCGTACCTTCAGTATTTTACCTTTTTATTATTTTTTATTGTAAATTTAGTTCGTCTAATTAAACAATAAATAAATTTATGTCAACACCAATCATCACTATCGGAGCAAATCCTAAGTTAACAAAACTAAACACTACAGTAAATTATAATCCAGAATTAAATTACCCTGCAGTTTCTGTATTTAGTAAAGGAAAAGATAAGAATGGGCACGATGTTTTTGAAGCTTTCGGAATATGTTATATAACAACTAATGGTTTGGTTGAGAAAACTTTAGTAAAGTTCAATAAAGGAAGTTATTCTGGTTTCACACCAACACAATCAGTTGTTTTAACCCCAGGACTTGAAATTGGAAAAGCCAGAGTAGTATTGTCGGATTTTGGAGATATTCAAAATGCTGATTTAGTAAACGCTCCAGGAACAAGTTTTACAGCTAGGTCTTTTGCTGTGTGTTACGATTTAATAAACCCAACAACTTCTTATGAATGTGATGTGTATGCTTTACACTTCGAATACACAGTTAATAGCGGACCTGGTTATGAGGTGTTATTCTTAGCTCAAGGAGATTTAGATCCAAGATTAAGTAGAGGTACAGTAAGTACTCCTGCAGTACCACAACAATAGATACTTATACTTAATTAATGATCAGATATCTTATATTATTCTTTCTTATTATTACAGGAAATCTTTTTTCTCAAGTAAAAAAGAGTGTCTCTGAATTGCAACGACTATATATTATTGGAAATGATATATGTAAGTCTGAAAAAAAAGAACACTTTTGTAAAGCTTTTCAATTGTATAGAAATAAAGAGTTTGATTCATGTTATGTTTACAGTAACAGAGCTCTTGATTACGTAACCTCTACTAATGAAAAGGATATACTTTTTTACATCCAAGGAGTTAGTGCCATAAATAAAAAGATATTAAAAAAGGCATTAGATAATTTTTCTAATATTTCAGAAAAATCTAGCTTCGAAAACCTTAAGAATCTCAAATTAGGTTGGCTAAATCTTAATTTAAAAAAATATGATAAAGCTAAGTCATATTATTTAGATTGGATAAAAAATAGTTCAAAACAAGATATTGTTTTAAGTAAAGATGCTTATCATAATTTAGCTTTATGTTATATGCATGACAAAGATTTTTCTAATGCAAAAAAATACTTTAATGAAGAGTACAACCTAATAGAGAAAGAAGATACACTAGCCAATATCAGATTCAAAATGGGACTTGCAAATGTTTATTATGAACAATATTTAGACGATGATGCAATTCCTTTATTTATTGAAGCTTATGAACAAGCAAAGAAGTTTTCGAATTTAGAGTTAAAGAAAAATTCAACTGAGAACATGGCTTACGTAGAAAAAGATCGAAAACATTTTGATAAAAGCGTTTCTTATTTTATAGAAACCATAAAATGGAAAGACTCTATATGGAACCGTGATCGTATTTGGGAACTTACGGAGCGTGATAAGAAATTAGCGTTAACTCAGAAAGAAAGTGAGATAGCTTTACAAAATGAAAAACTAAAGCGTCAAAAAGTAGTCCAAAAAGGATTACTTTTTGGAGCTTCAGGATTATTAATATTTTTAGCATTACTAGGTTTTTTTTACAAGAAATTACAAAATCAAAATAGTTTAATTACAAAACAAAAAGAAGATTTAGATATAGCTAATAATACAAAAAACTATTTGTTTTCTGTAGTATCTCATGATTTACGTTCACCAATGAACACCATTAAATATCAGCATGAGCAATTAAAAAAGCACATTGCTACTAATAATTTAGAAGGAATTAGAGATGCAAATAATACTGCAATAACAGTAACCGAAAGTACAAGTCACTTACTAAACAATGTCTTACATTGGTCTTTAGAGCAAAGTAATCAAATGGTTTTTAACGATAAAGAATCTCCATTAAAACCTGTTTTAGAGCACGTACTATTCGACTACGAAAACTTAATTGAAGCTAATGACGTTTCTATTGAGACGAATTACATAAAAAATGCTCTAGTGAAAATAGATAAAGAATCTATAAAAATTGTACTTCGAAATCTATTGGATAATGCTGTAAAATACATGAACGGTAAAGGTAAAATTAGTATAGAAATGGGAATAGATGATAAAGATTTTGCATATATTTCAATTCAAGATACAGGTATTGGAATTACCAACGAACGATTAGAGAAGATTAATGCCTTGCAAGATGTTAGTATAGATAAAATAAATCGCTCAGAAGGAGTAGGGCTAGGTTTAATTTTATGTCAAATGTTGGTAAAAAAGAATAAAGGAATCTTATTGTTTGAAAGTAAGCCTAATCAAGGAACTAAAGTTATAATTCAATTGCCATGTGTTTCATAGCTAATTAATACGCATATTTTAATTTTTAACAGCATTAGTAATTACTTTCGCAAATCATAATTTTAATGTATACATTTACATATTAAATCAACATAGAATGAAAAATCTCCGCTTATTACTTTTAGAAGACTTAGACAAAGAAGCAGAAGAAGTAATATTATTGTTAAAAGAGAATGACTATGAAGTTACTAGAGTTAGGAATAGTTCAGAAGCAGAGAAAGAAATAAAAAATAAATTTTTTGATGTCATTATTTTAGATATAATGATTGATGGAAAACCTGAAGGAATTGAACTAGCACAGCGTTTAAATAAAGAAGGGATAGATATTCCATTTCTATTTTTAACAAGCATGCAAAGTAGGGCAATCTTTGAAGAAGCTAAGCTAACCAATCCCTTAGTATACCTACTAAAACCATATAATAAGTTAGAACTATTATATTCATTAGAATTAGCAATTGAATCATGCTACCAACAAAGCAACAGCATTAGTTTTGCTGAAGATAGTGGCGTATTAAGCCCAAAATTCTTATTTATTAAGCACAAGAGAAGTGTTGTAAAAGTAGATGTAGATTCAATAAATTACATAGATGTAAAAGAAAAATATTGTAACTTACAATGTAATGAAGGAAGATATCTTATAAAACTATCATTAACGAAGCTAAAAGATATGCTTAATAATGATAATTTTAGACAAGTTCATCGTAACTACCTTGTAAACATGAAGAGTATCAAGGAAATTTATTTAGAAGATAATTTAATTATCTTAAACAATTTAGAGAAAATTCCTTTTAGTGAACGTTATAAGAACTCATTTATTAGAGATAACACAATTTTCAGATAATTATATAAAATAAGGTAATACTAGCTTAATAGAATAAGTTTCGTATTACCTTATAATTACAATAATCCCCTATTGTGTTTTATATGTTTTAGTTGTCTGACTTTACAGGAACATCATTTACTTTTTGATTGCCATATGTGAAACCACCAACACCATTCCAATTATTATTGATATCCATATAAGCAGTAAATTTTTCTAAATAGCTACCTACTGCAGGTGGTGTAACAGAAACAATATATTCACCATTTAAATTAACAATTTTAGTAATATCACCATATCCTGTATGACGTATATTACCAGTAACATTTACTTTAATTGATGGGCTATCAATTGCTTGCATTATTTCTACAATACCAGATACCGTGTTATGTTCAGGTGAAACAACTAGAGAAAAATGAGCTATTGGAGCGCCAGGCATACCAACATTTCCAATGGTTCCTTTAGTTAAGTAAGCAGTTTCTAATAATGTTTTTGGTTCTTTAAGAGTAGCCATAATATAATAAGATTTAAATTGTTATACATTCTTTAAAATTATTACGATTTAATAATTTTAACATATTTCGAAATTAAGATTAAAAAAGTATCATACTGTCAATTTATCCTTGAGTGTAAGGAGAAAGAGTATAAGCGTATTATTCAAATATCTTTCAAAAATAGCAACATCATTAACGTTAATATAATCTTGGAATTACAATAAAAGCAGTATATTTGCATGCAATTAATTACCAACTTAATAATTGATTGTAACATGAACGCTCACCAATCTAAATTTGTAGGAGAAGGATTAACATACGACGATGTATTACTTGTACCTGCTTTCTCAGAAGTACTTCCAAGAGAAGTTATTATTCAGACAAAATTCACCAGAAATATAACGATTAACGTGCCTATAGTATCAGCTGCTATGGATACAGTTACTGAAAGCGCTATGGCGATAGCTATCGCTAGAGAAGGAGGAATAGGAGTACTTCACAAAAACATGACAATACAAGATCAAGCTCATCAAGTTCGAAAAGTAAAAAGAGCAGAGAGTGGTATGATTATCGATCCAATCACTTTACCATTAACAGCTATTGTATCTGATGCGAAAGCAGCAATGAGAGAACACAAAATTGGAGGAATTCCGGTTATTGATGACGACAAAAAGCTAGTTGGAATCGTAACAAATAGAGATTTACGCTTTGAGAAAGATAATGACAGGCTTATTACAGAAGTAATGACTTCTGAAAACCTTATCACAGTAGAAGAAGGAACTTCATTACAAGAAGCAGAAATTATTCTACAAGAAAATAAAATTGAAAAATTACCTGTTATAAATGATGATGATATCTTGGTTGGATTAATCACATTCAGGGATATAACAAAAACTACACAAAAGCCAATAGCGAATAAAGATACTTTAGGAAGATTAAGGGTTGCTGCTGCATTAGGAGTTACTTCGGATGCTGTAGAAAGAGCAGAAGCTTTAGTTAATGCAGGTGTAGATGCAGTAATTATTGATACAGCCCACGGACATACAAAAGGTGTAGTAACTGTATTGAAAGAAGTAAAAAAGAAATTTCCTAGTTTAGACGTTGTTGTAGGTAATATTGCAACACCCGAAGCGGCTAAATATTTAGT
>JAHDDQ010000073.1 GCA_020629275.1 Tenacibaculum sp.
GACCTGCTGATTACAAATCAGCTGCTCTAGCCAGCTGAGCTACATCGGCAATTGCTTATAAAAAAACAATCCGTTATTTCTAACGGACTGCAAATGTAAAAAGTAATTTCGAATATGTAAAACTTTTTTTATGTTTTTTTTATGTTTTATGAAACTAATGAATCTCTTTGTTTTTCTTTTGATTTTTTTAATTGTCTTTTTAATGACTCAATACCAAGACTAACTCCTTCTTCAAAAGTTTTATTAGTCTTTTTTACAATAAGCTCATTTCCTGGTATATTAATCTTAATTTCAGTTATTTTGTTCTCTTTATCACTTGTCTTTTGAACTTTTAAAAAGACTTCTGCATCAACAATTTTGTCATGAAATTTCTCTAATCCACTTACTTTCTTTTCAATGAACTTAACTAAATCTTCGTCAACTTTAAAATTTACTGATTGCGTAAATACCTTCATAATCTTCAATCGTTTTTTTCGCTCCTAGGATGAGCACTGTTAAACACTTGTTTTAATTGTTCCAAGTCGTTATGTATGTAAACTTGGGTAGAGGCTAAACTTGAATGCCCTAGTAATTCTTTAACCGAATTTAAATCTGCACCTTTTCTAAGAAGTTCCGTTGCAAAAGTATGCCTTAGTATATGTGGACTCTTCTTTGCTTTGGCGGATATCACACTAAAATAAGAATTTATTGTACGATAAACAAGTGTTTCATAGATTTTATCTCCTTTATTTGTAACGAAAAGATAGACTGAACTATCGGTAATTTTTTTTCTGTATTTCTTATACCCTGTTATTGTATCAATTACACTTGGTAATAATGGGATTATACGTTCTTTATTTCTTTTACCTAAAACTTTTACTGTTTTGTCAATAAAGTTAACATCTATATCTTTTATGTTTATCAACTCTGTTCTACGGATACCTGTAGTGTACAACAATTCGACTATCAATTTGTCTCTATAAGTAATAAAATCTTGTGGAACAAAATCATCCAATACACTATCAACCTCGTCAGTCGAGAATGGAGTTCGATCCTTTTTATTTGTCTTCAGAGATTTATGCTTAGCTAAGGGACTAACTGTAATCTCTTCTATTTTTTGAAGAAATTTATAAAATGTTTTAAGACTACTTACTTTTCTATTTATTGTTCTATTAGTTAATCCTTGATCGATTAAATTAGTAATCCAAGTTCTGATCTGATTGTAATGAACGCTTGCTATGTTTTCTTGATCATAGTTACACACACAGAAGTCTCTAAACGCAATTAAATCTGTTTCATATGATTTAACGGTATGTTTTGAATACTTTTTTTCTAGTAAAATATACTCTAAGAAAGACTTAATTAACATATGATTTATTAATTTTTTAAATATATTATAAAAATAAAAAAACCCACACAAACAGTATGGGTTTTTTATTTTTACAAGAATTAAAGTTTATCCAACTTCCTCTTGTGTTCTTAATCTTTGGATGTAAGAAGCTTTAATCTTTTGCGCTCTTTTGGCCACAGATGGCTTAGTAAATTGCTTACGACTTCTTAGCATTCTCATTGTTTTAGTACGATCAAACTTACGTTTGTATCTCTTAAGAGCTCTATCGATATTCTCTCCTTCTTTAACTGGAATGATTAACATGTTTTAGCACCTCCTCTCATATGTATCTTATATATTTTTATGTTTTTCAGAATACTTTCTAGAAAAACAATAGTTTTCTATTATTTTTTCGGATTGCAAAGATACATTTTATTTTTAAATCTCCAATTAAGAAAGTTTCAAATTCATTTTAGTCTTTATTTTGGTGACCATACTGAGTAACTTTTAGGTGGCGCCTGCAGTTTTACCCACTTGCTTCCTTGGGTAACTGGTTGCCAACTCGAATTCCCAGTGTAGTCTTTTATTCTAGTATCTGACCAATTAGTTTCAACCCAACGCTCTTTCCAAGAACTTGAATTATTTATGTATACCACAAGACCTGAATTATTATTCCCGTTTCTTTTAGCAATATATTCATCGTTATCGACATGTAAAATAGAAGTACTACCACCTGCTAGATTGTTATGGATCCAAATAAGGTTGTTTAACCTTTCTTTACTTAACCATTGTTCATAATCTCTATAAAAGATAGTTGGATATCCTTCATGCGTTAATATATAGGCATACGCTAATAATTTCCCATTAAAAATTTCATCCGTATCATGATTTGCTACAAAAGTTACCGCTTTCATTGAATTTCTCTTCCAAAGCATATCGTCGTTAAGCTTATTTAAATTGTTTCCTTGAAATGCATCTCTCATTCTGTAATAACATGCAAAATCGAAAGCACTTACTTCTGCTTGCCCCGACCACCAGTCTAATGTTCCAGCGTTTCCATCCCAGTATTCTCCAACTGAAAAACCACCTACTGCATTTTTCCATTCTTTAACAACCCAAGGCTCAAATCCTTTTACGTAATCAAATCTCCAACCATCAAACCCCATCACATTTTTATAATATTTTGCAACACTATTTGATCTTTTCCATAACCAATCTTGAACATATGGCTGACTATGGCTTAAATCTGGAAATCCACCAAAAACGCCTGTATCACTGGCTCTAACACTATTTGGGTGGAAGTCGCTACTAGTTCTGAAAAACTTCCCAGATAATGGATTGAAGTCTGTATAATACGGAATTCCTGTGTATGGGTTGTCTTCTAAAGCCCCCCCACTATTATGGTTTAGAACAATATCGGCAATAACGCTTAGTTTCGCATTATGTGCTGAGCTTATTAGACTTTGCAGCTCTGTTTTAGATCCGAAACGCGTCTCTACGCTTCCCATTTGATTGTATTGTCCAAAATCATAATAATCAAAAGGGTCGTAACCCATTGAGAAAGCTCCATTTTGAGCTTTTGATACTGGAGGTAACCATATGGCATCAATACCTGCGTTACTCCAATCATCAACTTTACTTTCAATCGTTTCCCACCAAGTACCACCCGACGGTACATCCCAATAAAACGCTTGCATCATAACACCAGATCCGATGGCTTTTAAACCTTGTCTAGATGATACTTCTACTTGTGTTTCAGGAGTGGTTAAACTATTTTCTAAATTTAAATTTTCTTGATTATTTGTTGTACAGCTAACTGCTAAATACAAGATAATAATCGGTATTATTCGAAGGACTTTCATAAGTATTTGGTTTTAATTCATTTCAATTTATACATAGAAAATCAAATTAGAAAATCGCCACATTAGCGAAAACGATTTCGTGTTAATAAATTATACATTTAATAACTAGGTAAGGTCAAAAAACAGTAATTCATAAAAAAAGAGCACAATGTTGTGCTCTTTTTTTATGAATTACTAGCTTCTTACTATTAAGTAGCTGGCTTGTATTCTTTTTTGTCTATAATCATTTTAGCAATTATTTCTTTTAATATTTCAGAAGTACCTCCACCTATTGGTCCCAATCTACTATCTCTAAACATTCTTGCTAAAGGATATTCTTCCATATAACCATAACCACCTAACATTTGTAAGGCGTCATAAATAACTTCGTCTGCTATTTTTGTTGACAAAAGCTTGCTCATACTTGCTTCCTTAACTACGTATTTCCCATCATTTAGTCTTTTGGTAATCGAATAATTATACTCTTTACACATATCAACTTTTGATGCCATTTCAGCAACCTTATGTCTCAATGCTTGAAATTTATTGATCTTTTTACCGAAAGCTTCTCTTTCATTCATATACTCTAAAGCATAATCTACTGCATATTCAGCTCTTGCATGCGCATTTACACCCATTATTAAGCGTTCTAAAGCAAAGTGCTGCATAATGTAAGGAAAACCTTTCCCTTCCTCTCCCATTAAATTCTCTTTAGGTATAACTACGTTGTCGAACGCTATCTCTCCTGTGTCGGAAGCACGCCAACCTAATTTGCTTAACTTAGTAGATGAAATACCTTTGGTTTCTCTATCAACTAAGAAAATACTCATTCCTTTATGTTTATCTTCTGGGTTTGTTTTTGCTGCTACAATAAGATAATCAGAGTACACTCCGTTAGTAATAAACGTTTTTGAACCGTTTAATACATAGTTATCCCCTTTTTTTACAGCTGTTGTCCTCATTCCTGCAACATCACTTCCTCCAAATGGTTCGGAAATACATAAGCATCCTATTTTTAATCCATCAATACTTGGAGTCAAATATTCTTTTTTAATTCTATCATCACCTTCCTCTTTCAGGTGAGTCATTGCTAGGTATGCATGAGCCCACATTGCTGCGGCAAATCCACCAGAATTAATTCTTTGCAATTCTTCAAGGAAGATTACGGTGTAAAATAGATCTAAGTTTAATCCTCCATACTCTTCTGGTTGAAGCAGTCCAAAATATCCCATTTCCCCGAATTTCTCCCAGATGAAACGTTCAATAGTACCTGTTTCTTCCCACTTTTCTATGTGTGGAACTACTTCTTTCTGTAAAAAGTCTCTAAAGCTTTTACGAAATGATTCGTGCTCTTCAGTAAAATACATACTGTATATAAGTTTTAAAATTTGTTGTTGTTTATTCTGCTTTCAAATATAAGATTATTCTATCGTATTTATTTTGAGGAAAATCTTTAATATTTCTTAATTCTGAAATATTTTGAAGCTCAGCAACCTCATCTCTATATTCGAATATTTGCTTACACAACTCATAATCTATATACGGTATTTTTAAGATTTCCTTGAAAGTTGCAGTATTTACATTGATTTTGACAATTTCTGGACTTTGCTTAACATTAAAAACTTTCAGAATTTTAGTAGCTGTACTTTTGTTTATACCCCATACTTCGTTTAGTTGATCATCAACTATAAATCCTTTCAATTTAGAACGATACTTAATTATTCGTTTTGATAATTGTTCATTTACTCCATCAATAGTTTCAAAATCCTTGGAAGTTGCTGAATTAATATTTGTAGTAGTAATTAAATATTCAATATTACTCTTTTGATTTTGCTTTTCAGAGCTTGAACTCTGTTCTTTCTTAAATCTTTTGTTTACCCAATCTGGAAATTTAAAAAGTGGAGCAATTTTAGTCAATAAACTATCTGACACTTTAGTAATTTTCTGAAATTCTTCAGAAGAATTCACAAATCTCCCTTTAGCTCTAAAAGCATGTAACCTGTCTATCTCTGAAGTAGACATTCCTATTTTATATCCTTTATAATCTGTAATAAAATTAGGATTAAATAGGAACAGTTTTGGTTCTCTTTTGGTTAATGCTTTAACTTTCAAACTATCTAATTCTTGCTGAATAGCCACAAATTCCTTAGAGTCGATATCGATTGTATCATTTGAATTACTTTCAATAGAAAAGTATACTATTTGAAAAAGTATGATTAAAAAGAGTAAAAATAAAATCCCATTTCTTTGGCTTTTAGTATACCAGAAATGGGATTTAATATTTTTCATAATAACTAAGTTATATTATGATTTCAATACTTTAATAGCTTTAAGATATCTTGATAATTCCTCTCTAACCTTTGGAAACAAGAAGAATAAACCTATCACGTTTGGAACTGCCATCGCAAATATCATAGCATCTGAAAAATCTGTTACAGCACCTAAGCTAGCTACAGATCCTATGATTATAAATAAACAAAATAAGATTTTATAGGCATAATCTGATGCTTTTGAACGTCCGAATAAAAACATCCAACCTTGAAGCCCATAATAAGACCAAGAAAGCATAGTTGAAAAAGCAAATAAAACTACTGCTAATGTTAAAATATATGGGAACCATGGTAATACAGATGCAAATGCTTTAGATGTAGCTAATACTCCATCTGGAGATTTTACTCCGTATGTCATAATACTTCCGTCACCGTTTGTAATAATGATTACTAAAGCAGTCATCGTACATACCACAACAGTATCTATAAAAGGCTCCAATAATGCAACTAAACCTTCAGAAGCTGGATATTTAGTTTTTACAGCTGAATGTGCTATTGCAGCAGAACCAACTCCTGCCTCATTAGAGAATGCTGCTCTCTGAAATCCAATAATTAAAACACCTAGTAATCCACCTGAAATTCCTTTTGCATTAAAAGCTCCGTCGATTATTTGTCCAAATGCATTTCCTATTTGAGAGAAATTGGCTACTAAAATTATTATGGCAGCAACAAAATAAATACCCACCATAAAAGGAACTATTTTTTCTGTTATGTTACCTATTCTCTTAATTCCTCCAATAATAACTATAGCTACCAAGGTAGCCATAATAAGTCCAAAAATTAATGCTGTAGATAAATCGGTAGAACCTATCATACTACCAAACTGCTGGGCAGCTTGATTAGCCTGAAACATATTTCCTCCACCAAATGATCCACCAATAACCATTACTGCAAATACAGCTGCTAATATCTTACCTAATGTAGTTTTACCTACATCAGTTAATCCTTTCTTTAAATAATACATTGGTCCACCGTAAATGGTTCCGTCTTCTCCTACATCACGGTATTTAACTCCTAATGTACATTCTACAAACTTCGATGACATTCCAAGTAAACCTGCTATTATCATCCAAAAAGTAGCTCCTGGACCACCTAAAGATAATGCCACAGCAACACCAGCAATATTTCCCAAACCTACTGTTCCAGATAAAGCTGCTGTTAATGCCTGAAAATGTGAAACTTCTCCTTCTCCTTCTACTCTTATTGTTTCTATAGCATCTCCACCTGGTGTTGGATCACCTGCCATTTCACCTGAGGTTGCATGATCTACATCATCATAATTTCCTCTAACAATATTAATTGATATTGGGAATAATCTGATGTTCACAAACTTGAATATAATCGTAAAAACTAATCCTGCTAATAGCAACATTATTATTACAATTGGCATCTCTATACCGTTTCCTAATTTTATTGGATAAAAAACAAAGCCGCCCCAAGCGTCTGCAACTGGTTTAAAACCTTCATTAATTTTTTCTGCAAGGCCTTTTTCTTGGGCAAATGTTAACATCGGTACTATTGCTAATAGTAGCGTAAATAGTTTTTTATTCATAATATGTAAATCGTTTTGGTTGAATTTGTAGCTCGCAATATCTTAAAAAACTGTTCTTTTAACAAGTTTTTGGAGTTAAAACTGAAATTTTCGTATATTAAGTATTCTTTTGAAGTGTGTTAGATCTAACCAAAAAATCAAAAAATTTCTCTGAGTTTATTTATCTGTTCAGGGCGTCCTAATACTATTAAATTAGAATCTTCAACTAACTTAATTGATGCATCTGGATTTATTATATAATCCTGATTTGTAGTTTTATAACCTATAACAGTACACCCTGTTTTTTTTCTTAAATCTAAATCTAAAATTGTTTTATTTAGGTACTCGTTCGGTAGATCATTTACTGAAATTTCTTCAAGATTTGTTGTTGTATCTCCTTCAATACTTAATCGATCTACAAATTCAATAATATCTGGTGTTACTACTAAAGAAGCCATATGATCTCCACCTAATTTATCGGGCATTATCACATTATCTGCACCAGCAAACTTTAGTTTCTTGTAAGAACTCTCTTTAGATGCTCTACTAATAATCTTACATTTTCTACTTAATTGATGCGCTGTGAGCACAACAAATAAATTATCTGCATCTGAAGGTAACGCAGTAATTAAACTTTTTGCATTTTCTATTCCGGCCTTTAGTAATGTTTCATCCGAAGTAGCATCGCCTTCAATATTTAACACCTTGTTATCGTCTAAATATTTTATCAATTCCTTATTTTGTTCAATTACAACCACATCTCTTCTATAGTTTTGTAATCTAACTAGTGCTTGTTTTCCATTTCTTCCAAAACCACAAACTATAGTGTGACCTTTGAGTTGTTCTATTTGTTTTTGCACTTTTCTATTTTTTAAATGTTGAAAAAATTGACCACTTATTAAATATTCTGAAAACGAAGATACTGCGTAACCGAAAATAAATAAACTCGATAGAATTAACCCTATGGTAAATATTTTCTCTCCTACTCCAAACGGATGTACTTCACCAAAACCTATTGTTGTTATCGTAATAACTGTCATGTACAAAGCATCTATAAATGAATAGTCAAACAGACTCAAATAGCCAGATGTTCCAATCACTAAAATCAAAAGTGAGAAGAAAATTGCCTTGTATAATCTTGATTTAAAAATACTATTCATTAAAGATCGAAAACAGAAGTTCTTTTAGTGTATAACATATCCTTTAGCTTTAATAAAAAGGCTAATGTTAGGTATAGCCCAAATGACAGACCTACAGTTACAAATGAAAAATAAATAAAAAATAAACGCACATTAACAGCTCGCATTCCCAAACGATCAGCAAACCTCGATGACACATCATAGCCATTTTTCTCAAAAAAATAACGAATAGATTTTACTAATTTCATATGTGTTTTTTATGCAAGATACACTTAAATTTAATTGTTTTCAATAGGAAGTAAAAATCATTTTGTAATCAGTAAATTTGCTTTCTCATAAAATCGTTGACTTTTGAAAGCACAAGAATATATTGAAGTTTATGGAGCAAGAGCTCACAATTTGAAAAATATAGACATCAAAATACCTCGAGAAAAGCTAGTTGTAATTACTGGTTTAAGTGGAAGTGGAAAATCGTCCCTGGCTTTCGATACTATTTATGCAGAAGGTCAGCGACGATATATTGAAACCTTTTCTGCATATGCACGTCAGTTTTTGGGTGGTTTAGAAAGACCAGATGTTGATAAAATTGATGGATTATCTCCTGTAATTTCTATTGAACAAAAAACAACAAATAAAAGTCCAAGGTCTACAGTTGGAACTATTACAGAAATTTATGATTTCTTAAGACTTTTGTTTGCCAGAGGTGCAGACGCTTATTCTTACAACACTGGTGAGAAAATGGTAAGCTATTCTGATGATGACATTAAAGAACTTATTTTAAAAGATTTTGCAAATAAACGTATTGCTGTTTTAGCTCCTTTAATTAAATCTAGAAAAGGACACTACAGAGAACTATTTGAACAAATTTCCAAACAAGGTTTTGTACGAGTTCGAGTTGACGGAAAAATTCGTGAGATTGAAAAGGGAATGAAGTTAGATCGATATAAAACACACGATATTGAAGTAGTTATCGATCGATTAGTTATTAACGATTCAGCAGAGAAAAGACTTGAAGAAACTATTAAAACAGCACTCTATGCTGGCGATAATATTTTAATGGTGATTGATGTTGATGATGAAAAACCTCGTTATTTTAGTAGAGAATTGATGTGTCCTACTTCTGGAATTGCATATCCAAATCCAGAACCAAACACATTCTCTTTCAATTCTCCTAAAGGTGCATGTGAAAATTGTAATGGCTTAGGTATAACTAATGAAGTTAATCTTTTGAAAATTATTCCAGATGATACTATTTCAATAAAAAACGGAGGAATTGCTCCTTTAGGTGAACAAAAGAATAGCTGGATTTTTAAACAACTACAAACTATTGCCGAACGTTATAAGTTTAAATTAACCGATCCAATAAAATCAATACCTAAGGATGCTTTATCAATTATTTTAAATGGAGGTAAAGAAACCTTTAAAATACAATCTAAAACAGCGGGTGTTACTAGAAATTATGAAATAGATTTCGAAGGTATAATTGCTTTTATCGAAAATCAATATAAGAATACTGACAGTACATCAATAAAAAGATGGGCTAAAGGGTATATGAACGAAGTTACATGTACTACATGTGACGGAAAACGATTAAAGAAAGAAGCTTTACATTTTAAGGTTGCTGGTAAAAATATTAGCGAATTAGCTCAAATGGATGTTAATGAATTAGCTGAATGGTTTGCTAACATTGAGCGTAACTTATCTAAGAAACAGTTAACAATAGCTTCTGAAATATTAAAGGAAATAAGAACTAGAATCCAGTTTTTATTAGATGTGGGCTTAGATTACTTAACACTAGACAGAACCTCAAAATCGTTATCTGGTGGTGAAGCACAACGTATTCGTTTGGCAACTCAAATAGGTTCTCAGCTTGTTGGTGTTTTATATATTCTAGATGAACCTAGTATAGGATTACATCAACGTGATAATGAAAAATTAATTGACTCACTCATCAAACTTCGTGATGTAGGAAACTCTGTATTAGTAGTGGAACATGATGAAGACATGATTAAGAAAGCCGATTTTGTTTTAGATATTGGTCCTGGAGCAGGAAGACATGGTGGGGAAGTTGTTAGCAAAGGAACTTTTGAAGATTTAAAAAAACACAAAACATTAACAGCTGATTACTTATCGAAACGTAAAAGTATTATGGTTCCTGAAAAACGTAGAAAAGGAAACGGAAATAAAATTAAGCTTTCAGGTGCAAGTGGTAACAATCTAAAAAATGTTTCTGTTGAATTTCCTTTAGGTAAAATGATTTGTGTTACTGGTGTTTCTGGTAGCGGAAAATCTACACTAATTAATGAGACACTATACCCTATTCTTAATGCTCATATTTACAGAGGTGTAAAAAAACCTATGCCTTATAAAAAGATAGAAGGTTTAGAACATATCGATAAGGTAATAGATATTGACCAATCACCAATTGGACGAACTCCGAGGTCTAATCCTGCAACTTACACAGGTGTATTCAGTGAAATTCGTAGTTTATTTGCAAAAACACCTGAGGCTTCTATTAGAGGTTATAAACCAGGTCGATTTAGCTTTAATGTTAAAGGTGGTAGATGTGAAACGTGTCAAGGAGGTGGATTAAGAGTTATAGAAATGAACTTTCTTCCAGATGTACATGTTGAATGTGAAACATGTCAAGGAAAACGTTTCAATAGAGAAACTTTAGAAATAAGATATAAAGGTAAATCAATTGCCGACATACTTAGTATGACTATTAATCAGGCAGTAGACTTTTTTGAGCACATTCCCAAAATTTTCAGAAAATTAAAAACCATCAAAGATGTTGGTTTGGGTTACATAACACTTGGACAACAATCCACTACCCTTTCTGGTGGAGAAGCACAACGTATTAAGCTAGCTTCTGAGCTTTCGAAAAGAGATACTGGAAACACGTTTTATATTTTAGATGAACCTACTACAGGCTTACATTTTGAAGATATCCGAGTGCTTATGGAAGTACTTAACAAACTAGTTAACAAAGGAAATACTGTACTAATTATTGAACACAATATGGATGTGATTAAACTTGCTGACTACATTATTGATGTTGGTATGGAAGGTGGAAAAGGTGGTGGTAAAATTCTTACCACTGGTACTCCTGAACAAGTTGCTAAACATAAGAAAAGTTATACGGCTAAATTTTTGAAAAAAGAATTAAATTAAAATGAGCGTTAGGTTTACTAATAAAAAAAGAGTTAGCAATTACTAACTCTTTTTTATTAGTAAACTATATATTTTATAGCTTATCTAATTTATCCTGAGCAATTAACGCAACTACTCTTCCTAAATTATCTGCCTTAAAATACAACTTAATTCCACCATCTTTCATCACCTTAAAACTCAATAAACCAGAATTAACTGGTACCTCTCCTAATTCAAATGGTTTACTAAAACCACCTAAAACAGCTTGCTTAAGTCCGTTTAATAACTTCCCATGCCCTACTCCTGAAGTATGGATATGCCAATGATCTAAACGAGCTTTCAGTTTACATGCAACTTTTCCGTCTGGATTTTTATCACTTTCAAAAGCAATTCTCAATGTAATCGTGTATGAAGGGTTAGGTATAAAAAATACGCCACTTTCATAATTGCCGCTTATTTTAAATGTTACTTTTCTATTTTTACTACGCGTAAAATCATAACCTGTATTTCCTACTTTATCAATTCTAACAGATTCAATATTTAAATCTTTCTGATCTTCTGCTTTTTCTTTAAAAATCTTTTCAAACATTGACCTAACTTTTGAGCCACTTAAAGAAGCAGTATGAGGTGCTATTGATTTATTTCTTGCCCAGTAAATTACACCATTTTGAAAGTCACTAAACCATTCACTTTTATTTGGATCTATTTTTATTTCATCCGAAGTTGGATATCCCAAAACGCCACGCTCCCAACCTGTCTTTGCCCAAGTATGTCGTATGCCGCCTCGTATTAGTTTTGGTCCGGTAGTAGGATGCCAATAAATGCTTCCATTTCCCGTGAAATGATTAAACTTACCTTTACCGTCAGGCGTAGTAGTTTCGTCTGTTGCTGTTAATTGTAAGGCATTATTAGGTCCACCAACTGCGTTATACTTTTGTCGTATTGCTCCATGAATCTCATGCGGACCTGTTTTTGTTGAACAATAAATATCACATTTTTGAAATGTTACTCGTTTACCTCCTCTTACTTATAACATTTAGAGGTTGCACTTCCAGTAAAACCTGATCCTAATTCTTGTGCTTTCGCTTTAATACTATTCACACAATCTGTTTCATTAATAACAGTATTACGAACCAATAAGGAAATGTCAGCATAATCACCACCTTCATCGGTATTTCTTACTTTAAATACTATTGTTTTACTTTGATTAATACCTACTGAAGTTGTTTTGGAAGCTGTTCCATCTAAATCTCTACTGTTTGTTGAAGCTCCTTCATAAAGTCTTGCCGATTCTTTTATCGCTAGTGTTCCGTTACTATTTTGCTTAAATTCTATAGTTAATTCTATACGGACTTCTCCTCCACATCTACCTATAAAAAAAAGAGTGTTAGTCTTTTTACTATTATCAAGAAGAAAAACTCCGGAGTTGCTAACCCTACTTTTCTCGTTAGACCCAAAAGTCTCATGATCTACGATATTCATTACTGATGAATAATTTACTTTGTTTTGCATGTGTATACTATTTTTAGTTAAACTGTAGTTTTTATTTGACAACAAATTAACAGTACAACATTATCTAAAACAATAGATTTACACGCATTAAAACACAGTTATTCAACTAAAAAACAGACCTTTATTTCACGTTTTTCAGTAAAGTTAATCAACTTAATATTCCACAGTCTTTCTCCGCAACTGAAAAAATCTAGCATTAAATGAAAATAAAATTACAGTAAGATCGATATCTAAAAGAAAAATCAAAAAGCAGTGCTACTTTTTGATTTTTGAAAGTAATTCTTCTGCTTGCCTCTTCTTAAAATAGTTATTAGCAATTATCTTTTTAAGAATTTTTTCTGCTTTATCAAACTGATTAGATCTAACGTACAATAAACTCTTGTACCAATACCCTTTCTCAGCATCTATTAGGTCACTTTTTATTAAAGTATCGAATGTAGTTATTCCTTTTTCGTAGTTCCCTAGTTCTATGTATGATATCCCTTTATAAAGTAGCAAAGTTGCATCATTATTAATATTTACACGCTCTAAAACTTCCAATGTCTTCTTATACTTTTTGCCTTTAAAAGATTTATCAGCTGCCAGTAATATTTTAGCGTCACCATCTGAATCTCCTCTTGTAACATAAGAGGGAAGTTCTTCCTTTTGAACATAAGACGCATATAACTCAGCATTATCAATGTCTGAATTAAAAAAATTAAAAGTAAAGAATAGTAAAAAGATAGCTGCTACAGCAGATATAATTGTATACAATCGTACAACATTGTTTTTTCCTTTTTTCTGATATTCACGTGAAGCTTTTCCTATTTTTTCTTGTAACTTTTTTGTTTCTTCGTTCTGAAAAACAACTTCGTAGGCTTCTAATTCTTTTGGATCAACATTATTAGCATAGCTCCAATCTTTATCATCTAAAGATTCATACAACTCTTTTTCTAAGAGAAAAGATTCTTTAAACTCTAAATCTGTATCAAGTCTTTTCAGAAATGCTTTTTTCTCTTCTTTGGAAAGTTCTTTTCTCAAAAAACGTTCAATTAATATGTCTTCTTCTAAATTCATAGTTCTTTTAATGATTGATACCTAGCATCATTTCTTACCAGTTCAGTAAGTCTCTTTTTGCATTTAAAAACGCGCTGCCTAACCACAGTTTCTGAATTATACTCTGTTTCAGCAACAATTTCCGCATAGGATACTTTTGCAAAAAATAAAGACAATACTTTTTTACAATTTTCAGAAATATCATTTAATTTTTCTAAGAATAATTCTTGTCGCTTTTGCTCTATCAAAGCCAATGAGTTATCTTTTGGCTCACTAACTAGTTCCACAACTTCTGAATTTGTTACCCTATTTTTGTATTTATTTAATTCTCTGCGCCATAAATTTTTACAAACAGTAAATAAATAAGCTTCAAAACTACTTTTTATAGTAAATTTTTCTCTTTTATACCGAACACCCAATTGTAATAATGCTTTTTGAAAAATATCTTCCGCATCCTCACTGTTTCCCTTATTCTGAATAATAAACCGCTTTACTTGAACAAAACTTGTATTGTATATTTCGGTAATGGTTTTTGAATCTCCTTTTACAAGGGCTTCTAAAAAAAAACTACTTTCCATTTTTCATGATTATATAACAAAAATAAAATTTTTACTTTTGCACAGGGTAACATTTTATTTTTTTTTAAACAAAAGGGGAACATATATAAAATTTAAATTATCATGAAAGTATTTAACGTATTAAAAAAAGTGAGTTTTTTGTTATTAGTTGTTGTTATTTGTAGTTTTACTGTCGAAAGAAATATCCCAGACCAAAGTAAACAGAATACAATAAATCAATCACTTCAATCCAGTTGTATTAAAATTTATTTTTCACCAAATTTAGGTGAAAACAACAAAAATAGAGCTCGACAGAACTTCTCTACAAGGTATCAGCTTAGCTTCATAAGTCTTATATCTTCTAACGGTGACACAGAGGAATGGTATATCCAGTTTACACCCAATAAACGTGAAGTGCTCCTTGGTACAGATGACAATGATGATACACATGGAGGGATCGTCAAACACGAATTTAAATCGTGTGATTCTAGACTAATAAGTATTAGAAAATAATGTTAACAAAAATTAATAATTTAACTATTACACTACAGATAAAGTTTTTTTTTTGTAGTGTAATAGTATTATTTTCTTCAACCATTATTAATACTCAAAATTTAATTAAAAAAAACATCTTAAAAGAAGAAATCAATAATATTAATGGGTTTTTAGGAGTGGAAAAAACTGAATTGGCTGACTCTCTTTTTAATTTGTCAAGAATCTTTTACAAAAAAAACAACTTCCCCCTTAGTATAAGATACTCTAAATTACAACTTTCAATATTAGAAAGCATTCCACTAAAAGATAAACACTATCATAATTCACTTTATCTTTTAGGAAAATATTTAGTGCTAAATAATCAAATAAACAAGGCTATTAGTGTACTTAAAAAATCTAGTAGTTTAAAAATATATCCAAAAAAAATAGGGCAATCATTATGCCTTTTAGCAAAATGCTACAAACAAAAAGGCGACTATAAAAAGTCTCTAAATTTCTACCAAAGAGGTATAAGTATTTTAAAAAAACATGGCAAACCATCAAGTATTGTTGCTAATTGTGTTAATTTATCTTCTACCTTATTCCTTATTAATACTGAAAAAAGTATTCAACTTGGTATAAAATATCTGAATACAGCTGATAGTGTTATAAAAATGCATCCTACAATCAATTCTTATTTAGTAGAAGGAACCTATAATTCTTTGGCTGTTTTTTATGCTTCAAAATATATTTCTAATTTTTCCAAAGCAAAAGAGTATTACGTTAAAAATCTCGAAAATTCTTTGGAAAAAGATAATAAATTGGTTGTTGTAGCTTCTTTAAATAACATTGGCAGACTACTTATAAAACAACAGAAAGATAGTGCAATATATTATTTAAAAAAGAGCTTATCCATAAAAAAAACTCCACAAAATGCGTATGAGAGATATATTTATTCTAACATACACGAAAACATAAGTCTCTACTATTACAATAGAAACGATTTACTAAATTCACTCAATAGTATTCAGAAATCTATTAATTTAAGTCTCAATATAAATACAAAATTACCTTCATACACTAGCCCAAATCTAACCAAAACAATCGCCAGAAGAGAGATCATAAAAGATTTAAAATTTAAAGTTAAAATTTTATTAAAATTAAATGATGATAAAAATCTAAACGAAGTGTTTCAAACTACCAAAATAAGTAATAAACTTATCAACTTAATCCTAGAAGACACTACCGAACCAGAAACTCAATTCCTTTGGCGTAAAGATGTTTCTGATATTTATACTCTAGCAATTAAGGCTGCTTATTTAAAAAATGATTCAGAGTTATTATTTACTTACCTAGAAAAAAACAAAGCTTTTTTACTAACCCAAAGTATTAATGATAACAATAGTTCACTTACGCTTCCTAATCATATTGTAAACGAACAACTTTCTTTAAAAAAACAAATTCTTAATCTGGAAGATAAAATAGATAGGAATCAATCTAAGAAATTACAAGATTCTATTTTTGAGATCAAATTTAGCTATCAACGTTTTCAAGATTCTATTAAAAAAGTATATCCTCAACATTTTGAAAATAAAAATAAAGTGCAAACAACTTCTCTTTCACAAACGCAACAGCAATTAGATAAAAATACTGTTGTAGTTTCTTATTCTGTTGGTAAAGATGAAGATGAAAAATCGATTATTTATGGATTGTTGATTACCAAAAATAATAGTATTCCTTTTAAAGTTGACAACCCTAAAATAACTTTAGAAAACCTAAGTAAATACAAAAAACTGGTCTCTAAACCTCTACAGAGTAACAATGATTTCACGCAGCTAAATAAAGTAGCGTATTATCTGTATGATAATTTATTTCCTTCAGAAGAAATTAAAA
>JAHDDQ010000074.1:0-1086 GCA_020629275.1 Tenacibaculum sp.
CGTAATAACTTTTATCAGAATAGTTAATTACAAATATGTAAAGGCCAAGTGTTACTATGGCTAATAAACTATCTTTAGTGGTTTTAAAGCCGAAAGCACGACAAGTTTCTACCCATATTACAGGAAACATAATTAAATTTACTATAGGTATAAATAGAAAGATAATCCACCATTTGGGACGTTTCAAAATATCCATTAAAACAATTCCGTTATAAACAGGAATGGCAGCCTCCCATATTTTCCTATCAGCTTTTAGATAAAGTTTCCAAGTTCCCAAAAAGTGAATTACTTGTATTGTTAAAAATAAAATAAACCATCCTGTAAATGACATAATCTTCTAGTTTCGTTTCTTATAAAATAATAAGTCTATAGTAAAACTTATTTGTTACCGTAATTTATTTTTTTAGTTAATGTTTAACACATCTTTCATTGTGTATACGCCAACTTTATTTTGCAACCATTCAGCAGCTATAACTGCTCCTAAAGCAAATCCTTTTCTATTGTGAGCAGTATGCTTAATTTCAATAGTATCTATATCAGAGCTATAATTAATGGTATGTGTACCTGGAACATCAGGTGTGCGAATTGCCCTTATAGGAATAATTTCATTAGAAGAAGCACTATCAAGATTCCATTCTTTTTTCTTAGAATGCTCAATGATATCTTCTGCTAAAGTAATTGCAGTTCCACTAGGAGCATCTAACTTTTTTGTGTGATGAATTTCTTCAATTTCAAGATTGTAAGTTTCTTGAGTTTGCATCATTTGAGCTAATTTTCGATTTAATTCAAAGAAAATATTAACTCCCAAGCTAAAATTAGAGGCATAAATAAAACTTCCTTGATTTACTTTACACAAAGTAGTTATTTCGTTGTACTTCTCTAACCAACCAGTGGTTCCAGAAACTACTGGAACGGTGTTCTTAATACAATTAGAGATGTTATTAAAGGCAGCATCGGGTGTACTAAAATCAATAGCGACATCTGCTAATGAAATGTCATAGTTGCCTTTACCGGATGTTTTTATAATTATTTCGTGACCTCTTTCTGTGGCAATTTTTTCAATTTCTTTGCCCATTCTTCCGTAAC